>NZ_JAJHOG010000029.1:0-4645 GCF_020819615.1 Rheinheimera sp. UJ51 | reverse complement strand
ACAACTTAGTCGTTACCGCCATTGCCAGAGAGATGATTGCCTATATCTGGGCCATCTCCAGAGAAGTCGTGCTAACACCCGTGAACCCCGCTAAGCGGTTAGCAAGGGTGCCAGCATGAAAAATGGCTAATAACATCATTCCGATCGCTCAATAACATCATGCCGATCAGGTTTTTTCTTCCCGCGCTTACAACAACATTCTTTTACTCTTTTTGATCGGCATGCGTCAAGTTGGACTGCTGTTTACGCATCGATTCACCCGTTAACGGCAGCCTTATCGCTCTATGGATCAGTCTGTCTAAGATCGCTTCGGCGAAGGTGGCTTCTCCGATCATGACATACCATTTATCTACCGGTAATTGGCTTGCCACCACCGTTGATAACTTGCCATGTCGCATGTCTATCACTTCCAGTAAATTACTTCGCTCTGTCGCATCCAGCACTTCCATTCCCCAGTCATCCAAGATCAAGATAGCGACTTGACTGAGTTGGTTCAGTAACCTTGGATAACTGCCATCCGCTTGTGACAACCTCATATCTTCTAATAAGGTCTTTAGCCGGTAATAGCGCACCGCCATTCCCTGACGTATAAAGTAACGCCCCAGTGCACACGCCAGATAGCTCTTACCGCATCCTGCTGCGCCAGTTAACAACAGATTTTGTTGATGTTTAAGCCAGTTGCCTTGTAGTAAATCCCTTATTTGTGATGCGTTAAAGCCTCGGTTTGCGCGATAGTCTATCTGTTCAACCTGTGCACCTAAACGGAACGCGGCTTGCTTCTCTAACCGGCTAATTTTGCGCTGCTCGCGCTGCACTAATTCATGACTGAGTAACAGCTGCAGGCGCTCTTCGAAGCTCATGTCTTGATAGAGCATTGTTTGCTCTTGTTGTTTTGCCAAGGCTTGCTTAACGCCGCTTAAATACAGCAGGCTGAGTTGTTCTTCAATTCGTAATTCCATAGCGTTTCTCGTATATTCTGTCAGTGGAAGTAGCTTTCACCGCGCACATTGTCGTGCACCAGCGTTTTAAGCGGATCATGTTTCACAGCTTGCACCGGTTGATGTTCCAGGCCGTTTTTCAGGATGGCCCTGATGTTGTGTAAGCGGTTAGCGCCGGTTAGGTGACCGCGCAGACAGGCAGCCTCCAATCGTACTTTGCTATAGATTTCGCTCTGTCCTAGTAAACTTAAGCAGGGGCGCACCGCTAATGCAGGATGTGCTGCGTGTGCCAATGTATCCTGCACCCACTGCTGTGTGTAAATCCCGATCGAGGCTGCCCATTTCAGTAGCCGCTCCGGTGACCACTCCAGCATCACTTTATGGTGATCGGGCATATGTGCCATGTCACAGGTATGTTGCCCTTTACGGTGGCTGCGCGCGTGCTCTGCAACCACTTGCCCATGATGGTAAATCACGATGGTTTGTGCCCTGATATACGCTTCCAGTCGCTTACCAACCAAGGTGTAAGGCACTGAGTAATAATGCTTTTCGATATCAACATGGTAATCCTTACCTGCCAGTACCCGTTGGATTTCGGTGTACTCGTAGGCAAAGCGGGGTAACGGTTGTAAAGCTGGTGCATCCAGCTCGTTAAACAGGGATGCCCGGCAACCAGGTAACTTTTGGAAGGGTTTTTTATTGAGCTTTATAAGCAACTCAGCGATACGCTGATTCAGATGTGCCAGACTGTGGAAGAGCTCATGACGTAATACCGCAAGGATCCAGCGTGTGACCACCTGCACGCCGACTTCGGCCTTGGATTTATCTTTAGGCTTACGTGGTCTGGCGGGCATGATGGCGGTACCGAAGTGTGCTGCCAGCATTTGATAGGTGGGGTTGAGATCCGGATCAGTATTGCGAGCCACGCTGACTGCACTTTTTAAGCAATCGGGAACCACCAACTGTGGTACGCCACCGAAGAACTCAAAGGCTCGTTTATGGCTCATGATCCAGTCTTCCAACTGCTGTGAACGGGTGGCTTCGGCGAAGGTGTAATTGGACGCGCCCAATACCGCAACGAAGATCTGCGCACGACAGGTAATTTCACCGGTATCAGGGTCAACTATCGGCATGGTTTGGCCGCAGTAATCAACAAAGAGTTTTTCACCCGCCAGATGGGTTTGCCGCATAGAAGGCTGCAGTACGGCCGCCCACTCTTTATAAAGACGGCAGAAGTGATTGTAACTGTAGTGCTGTTCTGGGTTGCGCTCAGCATACTCCTGCCACAGCAGCTCTAAAGTAACACCTTTACGGCCTGGGGTTTTGAGTTCTTGATAGACTCTCGCCCAATTAGGTAGCGGTTTATGCTGGGTTTTATGCACCACAATCGTTTTGAGGAAAGCACGCTCAAGCGTCACATCATCCCATATATCAGCCAGTGGCCAGTCAGTTATACCCAGCTGTGCCGCTCGATTGACATAGTAAGAGACCGTGCTCGCTGAGATAGTGAGGCTAAGGGCAATCTGACGATGTGTCAGCTTGCCCTGATACTTGTAACGCAGAATTTCTTTTAGTTTTCTCACAGAAATGGGCCTCGCAGACATGTACTTTCCTCAGCAGTAATAGATAGAAAGTACGGGTTTAACGAAGCGGGAGAAAAAAGTCACGTAATAACATTGATGCCGATCGCACTTTACCATGAATGGCAAAAAGTGATCGGTATGAGATGTTATTGTGTGATCGGCATGGATGTTATTAACTGATCGGCTTGAATGTTATTGGGTGATCGCCATGCGTGAAAATATGCAAAAAACGAGTTAGAGTTAATGCATTGGATCAAGCAGCGGGTGTGGCACAACCACCGACGGCGTTAGGATGGCAACAGCCTCACGGCTGTTGAACCTCGTACATAGACTGAAGACAGGTGCCACGGCGGATAAAGTAAGGTAGGCTCTGTTAGCGAAAGCTAATAATCCACGTATACCAGCATGACAACCGACGAACATTACCAGCTTCATCTGATGCATTAACTCGCTTTAACAGCAAAACAAAGGTTCTTTAATGAGCAGGATTTTACTCAATCTGCTTGACGTGGGGAGTCATACCAACGCCGAGCTAAGCGGCAGTTTTTAAGTTGTAGTTTTGTGGAATACTTTTGCGCAGCAAAACCACAAAACAGCGACTTAAAAACTGTCCAGTGCCGAAGGCACGATGCTTGAGCGAATTGTTATGAGCGAATTTTACTGTAATGTAGGTCATTAAAATACGCTTTGTTTTTATACAATGCCTTTTCTAATACCGCTTCCAACCTATAGCCACATTTCTCCAAAACTTTTGCGGAGGCTAAATTGCCTTCAATAACTGACGCGTACAGCCTGTTTAAATTTGTATTGTTGAATATTAAATGTGTAAATTTTTCTAATGCTTCTGAGGCGATACCCTTCCCCCAATAGGCTCGTGCCACCCAATAACCTACTTCTGCAGTTCTCTGTTTTTCAAATTCGCCAGGAACTGCACTTATTGAACCGACAAGTATTTCATTGTAAATAATTGCGTAGACGTGACCAATGTTACTGCCAGTGTTTACCCACCAATTCGCGGATTCATTTGTGTATGGCTGCGGAATTCTTGCAGAAAGAAATTGAGTTAGAAGATGGTCATTTAAGTATGACACTAAAAGCTCTTCGTCCTTCTGTTCAAATTTTCTCAGTTCCAGCATTTTGGTTCTCATAACGCCTTGCTAAGAGGCGCAAAATTGTTGGCTAAAATTAGCGACGAAGGAGCGCAAGCCAACTGTTTTGCGTCCTTTTGAGCAACTTGTTATAACTCGATTACACCATACTGTGATATTGAAGACGCATTAACAACAAGCTCCACTATTTGGCAATTTTCAAATTCAAATTTTATGGCATCAGAGTACCCTTGATTATTAACCATACTCCAAGCCCAGCATAACTTTAAGCCATAGCACTTGTGGAAAAATAGAGAGTTTTCAGTCGCTACCAACTCATTAAGATTAATACGGTTACATAATTCAATTTCATCTGAATCTTCAATAACACGAATAAAACAACTAAACGTTTCGAATTCCAATTTGATTGCTGCAACTTCATTTAGAAGTTCTTTGAAACTATATGATTGTGCATGTTTCAATTTCTCACATGAGTCCACAATACTAGATAATTTCACCATACTCTCCGAGAGTTATAACGCTCAAAGCAGCTGCGCGGTAAGCGTCGGCTGGCTTTGCTTGTTATATGCAAGTTATTCGACAAAGGGGCCATGCATCTGGTTACTACCATCCAATCCATTGTAAAGCCCAATATAATAAGAGTCTGTTTCCGTATTTTTATATAAAACATAGGCCAGCCCATCCATCTTTTCTATGTTTTTGATCTCGCAAAGACTCTTAAACTTCTCATCTAGTTGAAAGGGCACGTAGGATATAGAGTTTTGACTTTTCTCAATTTTCGAGTGAATGAATGCCGTTTCGGCATTGTCACAAGCATCAATTTGAGACGCACTGGTAAAAGGTGCAATTAAGAGTAATAAAACTAGAAATTTACGCATAAGTTCCCTTGCATATAGACATAATGACTCCCCACGAGGTGCTGACCTCCGAATTCGTGGGTTAGTTTCGCAACCAGAGCCATACTGTATTTGTTGAATATACAATATCGGAGGTCAGCATGGTTAACAATAGCATA
>NZ_JAJHOG010000028.1:0-7714 GCF_020819615.1 Rheinheimera sp. UJ51 | reverse complement strand
TATGCTATTGTTAACCATGCTGACCTCCGATATTGTATATTCAACAAATACAGTATGGCTCTGGTTGCGAAACTAACCCACGAATTCGGAGGTCAGCACCTCGTGGGGAGTCATTATGTCTATGTTTCTACAGGTGCAGTTTGAGTATTAAAAATTCGAATCCATTTCGCACTGGCTTTTTGATTGGAGCTGCCATAGGCTTTTTAGGGTGTTTTTTGCAGATAGATGCAGAATCAACACCTTTTGTAGAGGCGCTTCTCAATGCACTAGGGTTTGCAGTTGTATTAGGGCTATTTATAGGTTTCGGGTTTTCGGGAGCTGCAGGAAGAACACATTCTCATGCAGCACAACATACCGATGAAACAGATTATGGTAAGTATTCAAAAAAGCACCCACCAACTACAAATGTGGTTGATGATAAAAACGAAACATAACAATCGCCATCAAAAACGCGCCCTTTGGGCGCTCGACTCGCAACACGTTGCTCGCGTTTGTGGCGGGCGTTATGTGTTTTCAGAGGTATTAGTTTAATGTCAAACGTACTAAATGTGGTTCAGTCACGGAATGCTAAATCGGATTTCAAAATGCTGGTTGTTTTGGCATTTTGCTTCGTTGCCATGTCATTTTTTGCAATAGGTTTTGTATATGCTCAAGCGCCAGAAATTGGCATTTTAGTTAAGCTTCTGGCAATCATGGGTACTGTAAATGTTGCCATGGTTTTCTACGTCATCAAAAAATTCAATGCTTTATCAAACACATAACAAGGCGCATCACACGCGGCCTGCGGCCGCTGGGACGCCAACCCGCTGCGCGGCTCGTCGCCCGTGTGCTTAGCGTTATATTTTTTAAGGATAGTTAAGTGGTAAAGGTCGCCATTATTTTTCACTCAGCATCAGGTACGACAAAAAGACTTGCTGAAGCAGTAGCAGCAGGAATTAGGTCTGTCTCTGAGGTTGATGTTGTTATTACTGAAATTCTTGGTACTGATATTGTTGAGGGGCGTTTCAAAAACTCAGCCTTAATAGAACAACTCAAAAACGTCGACGCAATGGTTTTCGGCTCACCAACATTTATGGGTTGTGTATCGGCACAATTCAAAGCTTTTGCTGATGCTACAGGCGATCTTTGGGCTGAGAAAGCTTGGTCTAATAAAGTAGCTAGTGGTTTTACTATCGGCTCAAATTTAAGTGGTGATCAGTTAAACACCATTCAATACATGCAAATTTTCGCAAACCAACATGGCATGTTATGGGCGAGTTTAGATATACCAGGTAACTGTGATGCCGATGGGCGTAACAGACTTGGCGCTCAATCTGGTTTAATTGCACACTCTAAAGATGGCGAACTAAATTCAATCGATTTAGTAACAGCAAAGTATCTGGGGCAGCGTGTTGCCAATGTTGCCAAGAGATTTGCAGCATAAAAAAATATAACAATCCGCGTCATTCAGGGCCTTCGGCCCTTGCGACGCTCACAAGTTCGCGCGCATGCGCGGGGCGTTAGGCATATTATGAAAATCCACTTACTGTTAATCTTTACACTGCTAGCTTCTTTTAGTGCTTATAGTGCGCAGCCGTTATCTTGTAATGTTGGCCCTATCCATACGGAATTAGCAGCTACTAAATGGCAGGTAACATCATGTGATGATGGGCAATCATTAGTATTTGTTACTATGAAAGGCAACCCTGCAATGCCATTTATGTTTTTTATCAAACGCGATGGTGATAAGACCCAAATATCGGGCGAGGGAAATGGGTCCAAAGAATACTCTTCAAAAGCGTTTGAGGAACTTAAGTCTATGACGGTAAATCAGTTAGAGGATTTAGTTCTAGCTACAAAGTCAGTTGGTAAATATAACTAATGCCTAACAAGTTAAATCAGCGGAAAACCACTCGCTGGCTGCGCCAAAACGCTCGCGTTTTCCGCTGTTTAAAGCGTTATACATACATGGAAAAGTTGATTCATGATTAAAACAATTAGAGTAACTGAGAAAGATTACCTCAACTTCACTAATTACGCGTTTAAGCGGCTGTGCACACCACAACCTAAGGGCGGTAAAGGCTCCATCAAAAACATGATTATTTGGTGCATTTTAACGATAGCTTTTATGTTCTTATTTCAGATTGATTCAATATCATTATCTAGCTTTCATTGGCCGTCAGCATTAATAGTCGCACTTCCTTTTACAGTGTTTATTGTCGCTTACTATATGAATATGCGTAAACTCCGTCAGTCGAGTATTCCCAATCAAAATGGCTTAATGCTTGGAGAAAAAACCATAGAGTTTGGTACTGACGGAATTACAGAAATAAACCCACTTGGAAATTGTTTCTATAAATGGGAAAGCGTTGAGTCAGTGGAAGATAATAGCGGTGATCTTTATATTTTCTTAGATAAGCTTCTTGCCTTAATCATCCCTGCTGCTTCTTTTACCTCAGATATAGAAAAAGCAGAGCTCCAATCAATAGTGAAAAAGTATGTATAACAAGGCGCTATTGACGCCACTGTCGTGGCTGGGACGGCTTACGCTGCGCTCCAGCCGCCCCAAAGCTTTGCGTTAAGTAGCTAAGGAAAGTTAAGTGTATAAATCTCGATTAGTTTGGGGCGATATAATCTTTTTAATAGGGTTTGTGCCAGCATTTATGCTTCTAAATGGTTTAGGAGCAGATGATTCTCTATCGGCAGCAAGTGCAGTTGGACTTTTTATATTTGTCGTATTATTTCCCTTTATGGGGCTTGGCGGTCTAATGGCTTCTTCTGCCGTATTTAGGCTAACATCTATTGAAAAAATTAATAATTCAAACCTCAATAACTTATTTGGACGTATATTTATTGTCCTTGGTTGGTTAATTTTAATTACAATGTTGTTGGTGTTAGGTTTAGTAATCTATGGTTTTTTATTGCAATACGCAACTTAACAAGCGTTTAAACAGGGACAAATAACAGTTGGTTTTGCTCCTGCGTCGCTATTTTAACCAACTGTAATTTGCCCATTAAACACGCGTTATATGCAAGGGAACTTATGCGTAAATTTCTAGTTTTATTACTCTTAATTGCACCTTTTACCAGTGCGTCTCAAATTGATGCCTGTGACAATGCCGAAACGGCATTCATTCACTCGAAAATTGAGAATAGTCAAAACTCTATATCCTACGTGCCTTTTCAACTAGACGAAAAATTTGAGAGTCTTTGCGAGATCAAAAACATAGAAAAGATGGATGGGCTGGCCTATGTTTTATATAAAAATACTGAAACAGACTCTTATTTCATTGGGCTTTACAATGGCTTGGATGGTAGTAACCAAATGCATGGCCCCTTTGTCAAATAACTTGCATATAACAAGCAAAGCCAGCCGACGCGTACCGCGCAGCTGCTTTGGGCGTTAGGCAACCATAAAAAATGAGCGATTCAGAAAATAAAATAAAGTGTAATACTCACGGAACAACAGATTCTACTTTTCTCTGCCGGCATTTGCTTGAGGGTGAAAAGCGTGGGTTTAATCTAGGGTACGACCCAGAAAATCCGTATGATTTATACCCTGATGCTTGGTGCGATGAATGTGAAAAGGTTCTTGAAAAAGAAGGCGAGTGGAACGAAAAATCAGAAAAATTCGCAGATATAAAACTATTGTGTTCTGGGTGCTACGAAGACATCCGGGATAGAAATTGGGTTCAAGATGATGAAGTATTTCATGATCTCGTTAAATCAAGCTTTGGTTTTATCGAACCAAGACATCAAGAGTTTCTTTCAAAATATAAAGCCGGCGAGCACGAACGTTGGGATTGGTATCAAGAAACCGCAAAGTTAATATTTTCCCACGATGGCAAGCCACAAGTGGAAGCCGATATTCAATTTTCAGGTACGTATTCTACCAAATCTAATACTTGGATGTGGGCGTGGGCAAATGAGAGTTTGGATGAAAAAGTTAAGTCGTCCTCGCGAGATATTAAGGCTCTAGGAGAAGAACTTGGTTTAAAACAGCTGGTTGCTGGCCGTTATCCGGCCACCGAAGTTGACGGCTGGGAAATGACATCCGTATTAGCTAAACACCTAAACGCAATAGGAGTCTATCGCACTCCCGGTGACAATGGTTTTACCTATATGGTAATTACTAAAGCAAAGTGGATTAACAAAAGTAAAATTGCAAGGTTATTTGGAGGGTGAATGCCTAACAAAAATGTCAATATGACCTCGTTACGCTTCGCTTCACTCGGCATATTACATTGGCGTTATGTTGGTCTGGAGCGCGATTGAGACGTTTAGCAACTAAATATAAGTTTCCTGAAAATCTGCTTAAATCAGAGTATCAATATTTAAGTAAAACCGAAGTAAGGAGTTTACTCAAGAAGTTACTGGGAGCAGAAAATAGAGCCCACCCAACGGCAAAGAGTAAATGGCTAAAGCCATACTTTCTGAGGCTTAAATGGAAAAGATTAAAAGTGGTGGCACACTACGAAAAAATTGGTGGCGAAGTTAGCGTAATTGCAAAGCGTAGGCGTTTGCCATGGCATCGTGACTGGCCAGGTACGATTTTTCTTTTAAAGGCTACTAAGCGTAATGAAACATAACAATCGCCAGCACAATGCGCCTTCGGCGCTCGACTCGCAACAAGTTGCTCGCGTGTGTGGCGGGCGTTATGCCTCAAGGAGAGTTTGGTGGCTTTAACTTGGAATGATCTTACAGTCAGCTTCGAGCATCTTGATCGAACTAAATTGATCGAAGACTGGCAATGGCTTGTTGGTTCAGCGCTACCTATTCTGGTTTCATCAGTTGGCGATGCATTCCTACAGACTGAATCGGGTGAAATATTTTGGCTTTTAACTGGTAGTGCAGAAATTGAGAAGATCGCGGATTCATATGAAGAATTCCAAGGGAAGCTCCAAGACCATGAACTAGTCCATGATTGGTTTTTAATCCCTGTTGTCGCGCAGCTTAAAGAACAGGGCGTCATCCTTGAGAAAGGAAAACTCTATGGGTTCAAACAGCTGCCTGCCTTGGGCGGCAAGTACGAGCCAGATAATTTTGAGCTAACAGACATTGAGGTTCACTTTGCCATGTCGGGCCAAATGAACTTCCAAATAAAGGATTTACCTGATGGCACACAGGTTAACTTTAAAGTCACCGAGTAAAAGGCATAACAAGGCGCTGTTGTCGCCGCTAGCGCGGCTGGGACGGCTTACACTGCGCTCCAGCCGCCCCAAAGCTTTGCGTTATATTTCTTGAGAGTTCATGAGTACAACTGATTGAAGAGCATTAAAACAAGCAAAGTGCCGATAATGTTTACATTCCTATTTCAATCTGACCGGTCGGCGCGTGGTGGGTTCAGGTACGTTCATGAAAGGACAAACCCAGTAGAATGCTCAATGAAGGAAACCGATGACGGAAAAGTATTACTGCGCATAACAAAAGTAATCGCCGATAACGAAGCCGAAATTGATCATGAGCAACGCGAGTTAGAAACAGATTTGCGGAATTATGGTGGCGTGTTCGTAAGTAAGAAGTACCACTTTGTCGCGAAAGGCGACAAAGTAGAGAGAAAGAGAATTTCATTCATCGCAAAGTTATTAACTTGGATGACTCGACCAGGTGATGCAAGAAATTATGTTCTTAGGAAAATGCCCTTGTATTCAATAATTTTCACCTTGGTTTTGGTCTTTATTTTGTCAGTGGTTTATGAAATATAACAAGTTACTTAATTTCGTTCCGGCCACAAAAAGCGTGGCCTCCACGGGACTGCCTACGCTGAGCTGCGGCAGCCCATTAGTAATGCGTTGAGGCTGTAGAAAAACCTCTTTTCACGCGATCAAGTTTGTGATCAAATAGCGTTGTCTGGTTAAAAAGTGGACAACGCCTGATGCCAAAATATATCCCTTACGACTACAACCAAAATGCCATGGTTGTGATTAATTACCTTGATCAACTGCAGCCTGGCACGTTTGAACATGCCATTCATTACCTGATTGATAACAAGCTGGACTTGTCGATATTTCACTGCAAATACCAGAATGAAGATAATGGTCGCCCAGCGTATGATCCTGCGGTGCTTTTGAAAATCATTCTGTTCGCTTATTCCAAAGGCATTACCTCAAGCCGTGAAATCCAGTGGTGCTGCGAAACGAACATTATCTTTAAAGCCTTGTCGTGCGATACCGTGCCGCACTTTACGACGATAGCAGCCTTTGTCAGTGGCTCATCGGTGCAAATTGCCCAGCTTTTTGAGCAGGTGTTATTGGTTTGCCATCAACAAGGGTTGTTAGGCAATGAACTATTCGCTATCGATGGCTGCAAAATGTCTTCTAACGCTGCCAAGGAATGGTCAGGCACGTTTAAAGAGCTGAGCGCTAAAAGGGATAAACTCAAGCGGCAAATTCGCTACCATCTGGAACAGCATAAAAAGTTGGATGCGCAGGCGAACGCCGATGACGAGCGTAAAGCTAGGCACCAGCAAAGCATAGAGACACTTAATAAAGCGCATGACAAAATCGAACACTTTTTAAAGACCGCCAGTCCACGGATGGGCCAGGGCAAACAGCGCAAGGAAGTGAAAAGTAATATCACCGACAACGAATCAGCCAAAATGACCACCAGCAAAGGCACTATTCAGGGTTACAACGGTGTGGCTGCTGTGGATAAGAAGCATCAGATAATCGTGGATGCACAAGCGTTCGGAGAAGGGCAAGAGCATCACACATTGGTGCCGGTGTTAGAAAAGATAAAGCAGCGCTATAAACGGATGGGGATTAGCGAGGATATCTTTGCCGGTAATACTATCGTGACGGCCGATACCGGCTTTGCGAATGAAGCCAACAATAGCTATTTATACCAACAGAAGATAAATGGTTATGTACCGGATAACCAGTTTAGAAAGCGTGACCCGAAATTCAGCGAGCAAAAGCAGAAGTACGGCAAGCGGCACCAAGATAAGGCGGTTGGACAAAAGGTTGTTATTCCGGCCAGTGCTTTTGAATTTGACCCGATAGCGATGACCTGTGTTTGTCCTTCGGGGTTATTGCTATCAAGCCGAGGCATTAGGCCGGAACCTGACGGTCAACAACGCGCATTGTTTACCGGTAAGCTCTTGCAGTGCCGAGGTTGTGATTTAAAAGAGCAATGCATGGTACATCCTGAGTCCGCCAATCATCGAAAGGGAAGCGGTCGACAAGTATCCTTTTTACTTAAAGCTAATGCACCGCCAAATTACACTGATTGGATGAAGCAGCGGGTAGATAGCGAAGCCGGTAAACAAATCTATAGTCATAGGATGTCGGTAGTAGAGCCGGTGTTTGGCAATATTGGCACTAACAAAGGGCTAAAACGCTTTAGTTTGCGTGGTAAAACCAAAGTACAAGGCCAATGGCAGTTGTTCTGTATGGTGCATAACTTAGAGAAAGTAAGCCGATATGGCAAAGTGGGGTAAAACTAGGTGAGAAGTGGTATAAACTCCGCTAATAGTGCGCCTAGAGAAGCAAATTAACATCAGAATAAATCTTGTCTTGAAATTCTCACCAGAAACCTGCAAAGTTGATAACAAATAATAAACAGAATAGCCGAAGTGGAAATGCTGTGTTCTGAGCAGGTTTTTCTACAGGCTCGTTAGCCACACAAGGATAGTTATGAAAACAATATTAAGTTTATTAATTCTTATTTTTTCTACACAAGTCGTCAGCGACGACAATTTTCATTGGCTTACAGAATCAGGTGAAATAGCTCCTGA
>NZ_JAJHOG010000027.1:0-8327 GCF_020819615.1 Rheinheimera sp. UJ51 | reverse complement strand
TCAAGCGTCTTTTTTAAAGATTTTTGCAACTTCGCTTTATCACCTCAGGTTTCGCTGAACTCTCGTTCGCCGCATCCCCCGTGGCATGGCGCGCATTATAGGACCTTTTAAATATCCTGCAAGTGCTTTTTTGTAAAAAATAACTCGTTTAATGCTAAGAGCTCAATAAAAGCTCATTTTGATTATTTTTGTACCAAATAGTAAGGCATTAGATGCATTATTTCTGTTGGCTGTTCATAAAATAATCGTTAAGATGTCTATGCTTTTATTACAAGAATCCTTTTTTCATTTATCTGCAGGAATTTACTATGTCACCCACTTTAAGAAACACCTTACCTTATACTCTGGCCCTCGCTGTTATCGCCTTTGTCCTTTTCTATTTAGCTTCATCTATGTCTACTGCTTTGACTTTTGTTGCTGGCGTACTCGCATGCGGTATCTTAGTACCTATCTTAGTTGATGTTAAAAAACCCACTGCACAATCTCAGGCAGTCAACAATCCCGTTTCGGCCGAAGGCTTTCAAGGCGATACCGCCACTTTATATGTAGGTAACTTACCGTACCGTGCTAATGAAGATGCAGTTAAGGAACTGTTTGGCCGTTTTGGTACGGTTATCAATGTGCGTTTGATGAAAGATCGTCAAACTGGTCGCCGTCGTGGTTTTGGCTTTGTTGAAGTTGCGGCTACCGATGCGAACAACATGATTGGCAAATTAAACGACTTCGAATTTCAAGAACGCACATTAAAAGTTCGTGAAGCTCGTGATCGTCAGGATGATGAAAACCAAGCTGCTGAATAATCTTTTAAAAGTTGACCTGGCTCTGTACTAATAATGTGGTGCTGTGCCAGGTTTGCTTGTTGCGCATTGGCTCTGCTAGCAAAAACACGTAAAATGCCTGTTTAAATGCTAGTAATAGAGAGTCTCATGTCGATAGGTCAAGTATTCCCCGCTTTATATGAAACACAATTAACTGAAAAGGCAGAACGCCTTACTCAGTTATTGCAACTCGATGACACTGCCCCTTTACAGTTATTTCGATCTGCTGTCAGTCATTTTCGGCAACGCGCAGAGTTTCGTATTTGGCACAATGGCGATGACATCTATCATGCGATGTTTGATCCAGAAACGCGCCAGCCCGTCAGAATTGATTACTTCCCTGTTGCCTGCACGCTAATAGCTGACTTTATGCCAGTACTATTAAAGCAGATCCAATTTAACCATGAATTACGATATAAACTTTATCAGGCCGATTATTTAGCGACGTCTACGGGTGAATTACTCGTGAGCCTGATTTATAAAAGAAAGCTAGATGAAACATGGCAATTAGCTGCGGAACAATTAGTCGCTAGCTTGTCGACTGATTATAAGATCAAAGTTATTGGCCGTTCGCGTAAACAAAAAGTGGTACTCAGCGAAGATTACGTTACCGAGACTTTTAATGTTGACCAGCAACCTTTGCATTATCAACAAGTCGAGGGGAGCTTTACGCAACCTAATGCCGGTGTTAACCAACAGATGTTGCAATGGGCTGCGAGTGTTGCTGCAGAACTTAACGGTGATTTACTCGAACTGTATTGTGGTAATGGCAATTTTTCTTTAGCTCTTGCTCGACATTTTAATCAAGTGGTTGCTACCGAGTTGGCTCGAAGTTCTATTAAGTCAGCCGAATTTAATATTGCGCTGAATAAGATCGACAATCTACAAGTGTTGCAAATGTCGGCTGAAGATGTTGCAGCTGCCTTAGCGGAAGGGACAACTCTAAAACAGCTAGATTTGAAAAATTTAGTGTTGAATACGGTATTAGTTGATCCACCGCGCGCGGGCTTAGATCCTGCCACCTTAGCGTTAGTCAGTCGTTTTGACGATATCCTATATATCTCATGTAACCCTGAGACACTGGCCGATAATCTCGCCTTTTTACAAAAGACCCATCAATTACAAAAAGTGGCGATGTTTGATCAGTTCCCTTATACCCATCATATTGAAACCGGAGTGTGGTTAAAACGGTTGCCAAGCTAGTCCGTTGGTTTTCGACCATAACTGGCTGCGCCATGCGCCAGCCAGCGTAATTGCAAAATGGTGCGTCGTGTTAACTGTCGACATTGTTCGGTTGGAGCATCTAAGGCATCTGCGCCAGTATGGAACACTAATGTCACCATGGCATCGGCCTGTAACTGTGCTTGCTCAACCGTACATTCGGTTTGCTTACGAAGATAATGCGCTAACTCAGCGGAAAAGTGTTGGATCTCTCGTGCTACCGCTGCCCGAAATGCCGCCGAGGTACCAGAACGCTCACGCAGTAATAAACGAAATACGTTACTGTTTTCAGTCACAAACTCCATAAAGGTTTCAACTGAAGTACTAATAACACTGCCATTATTCTCAATGCGAAGCCGTGCTTGGCGCATGAGTTGCCTGAGCATTAAACCCGCTTCGTCAACCAGAGTTAGCCCTAATTCATCCATATCTGAGAAATGCCGATAAAAAGATGTGGGTGCAATTCCGGCTTCACGCGCCACTTCACGTAAGCTTAAACTCGCGAAACTTTTTTCCGCACTTAACTGTGAAAACGCCGCATTAATGATGGCTTGGCGGGTTCGTTCTTTTTGTTCTGCTCTGCTCACGATACATCCCAATCTTGGTGTAATCGAACCGATTTACCTTGACCTGCCCGCAGCTGCTCGGTAAATTAGCGAACAGTTGTAAGCTCAAAGTGTGGTCCCATGAAAAAAAATCCAATTATCTGGACTAATGTACTGTTATTTAGTTCTAGTTTCTTAGTTGCCGCTATCGCGGCCCCCTATTATGCCTTGACTGTTGGCTTTACGGCAGTAGAAATTATCGCCATGATCTTATGTATGGGTTATTGTGGTATCGCTATCACCGCCGGCTATCACCGTTTATGGTCGCATAAAACCTATGATGCGCATCCTGTTTTGCAATGGATTTTTGCTATCGGTGGCGCATTTGCTCTGCAAAACAGTGTGATCCATTGGGCGTCAGATCATCGAGATCATCACCGGCATGTTGATGATAATGACAAAGATCCCTATTCGGCAGGCAAAGGCTTTTGGTACAGCCATATTGGTTGGATGCTACGCGATTATCAAGGCGACACTTATAACAACTATAATAATGTCCGTGATCTGCAGAAAAACCCGATCTTAGCTTTTCAACATAAGCACTATTTAGCATTGGCCTTACTCACCAATATTGGGGTGCCTGTATTACTTGGCCTTATTTTTGGCAATATGTGGGGCATGTTATTAAGTGTGGGTGTGTTACGTTTAGTATTAAGCCATCATTTTACTTTCTTTATTAACTCGCTAGCGCACATCTGGGGCAAGCAAACTTATACCGATCAAAACAGCGCGCGTGATAATGGCATTCTTGCTTTTTTAACTTACGGTGAGGGTTATCATAACTATCACCACATTTTTGAATACGATTATCGCAACGGTATTCGTTGGTGGCAGTTTGACCCAACTAAATGGTTGATCAAAAGCTGTTCCTGGTTAAAGTTAACTTGGAATTTACGCACCGTGCCCGAAGATCGTATCGCTCAAGCTGTTGCGAAAATGCAATTAAAACGTGCACAACAAAAAGCCATGTTACTGCCCAACTCAGAACAGCTATTGCAATTACTCGAACAGGAATACCAACTGTTAATGGTTAAGTTGCAAGCTTACTATCAGCTGAAAAAAGACTTACTGCAACAACGTCGTGCTGCTTTGGTTAACCAATACAATGCTTCAGAGTTTGCCCAGCGTTATCAAGAATTAAAAGAGCACTTGCAGCAGCAGCAAAATCATTGGCAACGCTTAACGGCGGCATTTCAATAAGGGATCCACCCGCTCACATTTAAAAAAGAGGCTTTGCCTCTTTTTTTGTCTCTGATACCTGTTATGCTAATTTATACAGTAGAACGGTGTGAGAATTTAGCTAGTGACAGCAAAATCGGCAAATAAAAAACCTAAATATGACTATGATGCCATTGTAATTGGCACAGGGCCTGGCGGCGAAGGTGCTGCCATGTATTTAGCCAAAAGTGGTAAATCGGTGGCTGCCATCGAGCGTTACTCTTCAGTAGGGGGCGGCTGTACCCACTGGGGCACTATCCCCTCTAAAGCATTGCGCCATTCGGTTAGCCGACTGATTGAGTTTAATGAAAACCCACTGTTCCAAATGGAAGAGCAGGTAAAAAACCTGACATTTTCGCAAATTCTGAAACATGCCGCTGGCGTGATCCGGAAACAAGTAAGACTGCGTGCGGGCTTTTATGATCGCAACATGGTCAAAATGCATCAAGGCGAAGCGCACTTTATTGATAACCACCATATTCAAGTCACTCAAACTGACGGTAGTCACTATGTGATTAGCGCAGAAACGATTGTTATTGCTTGTGGTTCACGCCCTTATCGACCACCGCATGTTGATTTTAGTCATCCGCGTATTTATGACAGCGACACTATCTTATCGTTACAGCATGATCCACGGCATATCATTATCTTTGGTGCTGGTGTGATCGGTTGTGAATATGCCTCCATTTTCCGCGGCCTTGGCGTGCGTGTCGATTTGGTGAATACCCGTGACCGTTTGTTATCTTTTATGGATGCCGAAATATCTGATTCTCTCAGTTACCATTTCTGGAATTCAGGCATGACCATCCGCCACGGTGAAGAGTTTTCTCATATCGAAGGCACCGATGATGGCGTTATCTTGCATTTACAGTCGGGCAAAAAGATGAAAGCCGACTGTTTCCTATTTGCTAATGGCCGTACTGGTAATACCGATACGCTGTCATTAAAGAATGTGGGGTTAGAAGCAGATAGCCGTGGCTTACTAAAAGTCACTAAACAATATCAAACCAGTATCGACAATATTTATGCCGTCGGCGATGTCATTGGTTACCCAAGTTTAGCCAGTGCTGCCTACGATCAAGGTCGTTTAGCCGGTGAAGCTATTGTAAAAGGTAACTTAGATGGGCATTTGATTGCGGATATCCCTGCAGGTATTTACACCATCCCTGAGATGTCTTCAGTTGGTAAAACCGAGCAAGAGTTAACGGCGGCGAAAATTCCGTACGAGGTGGGCAGAGCTCAATTCAAACACCTGGCACGGGCGCAAATTGCTAATACCAATGTCGGTAGCCTGAAACTGTTATTTCATCGTGATACGTTGGAAATCTTAGGGATCCATTGCTTTGGCGAGCGGGCAGCAGAAATTGTGCACATCGGCCAAGCTATTATGATGCAAAAAAATGGCGGTAATAACCTCAATTACTTTGTGCATACGACCTTTAACTATCCGACCATGGCAGAAGCCTATCGGGTAGCCGCACTCAACGGTTTAAACCGGTTGTTCTAAACGAAAAAAGCAGCACCAGTGCTGCTTTTTTTACTTACGCTAATAGCTACTCTGTTTGCAGATGGTAAGTACGGCTTAAATCTTGTACGGCTTCGATAAAAATACCGGCATGTTCAGGATTCACATCTGGGGTAATTCCATGACCTAGATTAAATACATGTCCGGTGCCTTGGCCATAACTATCTAGAATGGTTTGCACTTCTTGCCGGATCCGCTCTGGGCTACCTAACAGAACGGAAGGATCCATATTACCCTGTAGCGCAACCTTATCACCGACTCGCGCACGAGCCTGACCAATATCCGTGGTCCAATCTAAACCTAAACCATCACAACCGGTCGCTGCCATGGTCTCAAGCCATTGACCACCGTTTTTGGTGAACAAGGTGACCGGCACTTTACGACCGTCAGCTTCTCTTGTTAGGCCATTGACGATCGTTTGCATATAGCTTAATGAAAACTCTTTGTAATCGCGTGGTGTTAATATTCCACCCCAGGTATCAAAAATCATCAGTGCTTGCGCACCTGCAGCAATTTGCGCATTCAGGTATAAAATGACACTTTGCGCCAGCTTATCCAATAACATGTGCAGGATCTCTGGCTCGCTGTACATCATCTTTTTAATGATACTAAACGTCTTGCTACCACTACCCTCAACCATGTAGGTTGCCAAAGTCCATGGGCTACCTGAAAAACCAATCAAGGGCACACTGCCGTTCAGTTCGCGACGAATAGTACGAACGGCATCCATCACATAACGCAGCTCTTGCTCAGGATCAGGAATAGGTAAATGCACCACGTCCATAAAGTCACGGATCGGTTTACTAAAACGAGGGCCTTCACCGACACCAAACGTTAATCCTAAACCCATCGCATCTGGGATCGTTAAAATATCACTGAACAAAATAGCCGCATCTAAGGGATAACGGCGTAATGGCTGCATTGTCACTTCACAAGCCAATTCTGGGTTTTTGCACAGCGACATAAAGTCACCTGCTACGCTACGCGTGGCGCGATATTCAGGTAAATAACGGCCGGCTTGGCGCATCATCCAAATAGGCGTTTGGTCGACAGGTTGACGCATTAGCGCTCTGAGGTAACGATCATTTTTTAATTGCATAACTTTTCCGCTGTGCTAATAGTTGCGATATTTTAACAGCTAAGCGCCCGAAGCTCTATGCTCTGGTCGGAATTGCTGCGTTAAGGCCGTACTAAAATTCACGATATATTCAGCTAAGGTTCATTATTTTGTCATATAGGCTTGTATCGCTGCTCGCTATCTGCTATAAAATCTCTGCGCTAGTCAAGAAACAACAAATACGAAGCTCGATTATACGAGACCATGCTTTCCCCATTGAAGCCACATTTTGTGGCTTTTTTATTTTCTGCCATAGCGCTGCTGTGCTAGAGCAATGAGTTGCCCTGATAAGGTTTCAATACCTGGCGTTTGTGGCAACTTATCCAACTCACACCAATACGCCTCTTCAATTTCATGCGGTTGACAAACAATCTCCCCGCCAGCGTACTGGGCTAAAAAACCAGTCATCAGAGAATGCGGAAATGGCCAGGGCTGACTCCCCACATACTGCAAATCCGTAATATCAACGCCCACTTCTTCTTTTACTTCACGTATAGCGGCTTGCTCTAAGGTTTCGGCTGACTCAACAAAACCAGCTAGCACCGAAAAGAAACCCGCTTTATGCCGACTGGAGCGCGCCAGCAAGATTTTGCCTTCATTGACGATCGCCACTAATACACAAGGTGCAATCCGAGGATAACAACGATGACCGCACTTATGGCATAAGCTGGCTAATTCCCAATTGACCAAATGCATGGCGCTACCACATTGCCCGCAAAAGCGATGTGTTTGTAAAAACAGTGCGACTTGCGTGGCTCTGGCCGCTAATTGAAATAACGCCTCACCTTGCGTTAAAAAAACGCGGGCTGAATGCCACTGCGTTTCATCGGTTGCCTGATCATCAAACACCATTAAATAACAGGGATGTTGCTGATATTCGCCGATCCAACAAATCTGTGTGCCTTGGCTGGCTATGGGTAAGTCACTTTGACCACCAAAAGGCAGTGTGCCCTCAGCTGATAAAAATACCCGGCCTTGGTTCACAATAAACCAATACGCTTGCTCTTTTGCTGATAATACAACACTGTGTTTGATCATTAGTGGGTTATTCCGCGCGCTACTATGCTATGTTGCAGCTATCATACTGGTAGTTACTGAGCAGACCAATAAAAAAACGGTTGATCTTTGCTATGGAATTCTTTTAATTTGGCAGTAATGCAGAAACGTAACTGCATCTAAGGAGAAGCTAATGTACACCCGCGTACAGCAAGCACAACAAAAGTGGGGCGGTAGCCTAACAGCCATCGATAATTGGCTAGAAGAAAGACAGCAAATTATTGTTTGCTATTGCCGCTTGGCTGGTTTGCCACCTTTTGAAAAAGATCGTCATACCATGCCTTCACAAGAAAAAATTAGAGAGTTTTGTCAACTATTGATGGACTACTTATCGGCGGGTCACTTTGAGGTTTACGAACGAATTGTTACACAATGTGCCGTTAATGGTACCGACAGCCGTAGACTAGCAGATAGCTTATATCCAAAGATTGCTGTTTCTACTGACTTATCGTTAGAGTTTAACGATAAATATGCCGAGCATTTAAGCACACGTAACAGTGGCAGTTTTGATATCGAATTGTCGGCTTTAGGCCAAGCTTTAGAAGAGCGCTTTGAGCTAGAAGATAAACTGATTGAAACGCTTTATATTAGACACGCGGATAATACCACCGCAGTTTGAATACCATAAAAAAAGCGGCTTAAAGCTAATGCCGATCAGTTAAGAACTTTTCAGATCGGTTGACCGATCCAGTGGTTGGTATATAAAGGCCTACAGAATGAACTCTGTAGGCTTTTTTTATGCATATTAGCCAAGCGCTGGAAACCGT
>NZ_JAJHOG010000026.1:0-11548 GCF_020819615.1 Rheinheimera sp. UJ51 | reverse complement strand
AAAGAACCGACGTATATCGGGTTGTTTTAAAGCAGGCATACATAACTCTCATTGTTGGCAACACAGAAAGATATGATGCGTGATCAGTCAGCAAATAAAAGATGTGATGGCCGGACGCTTACCATTATTCAGCAGAAAGACTTACAATATTATGCACAAAAGCCAACATAGCAGACAAATAAAAAAACCCAGTAACAAAATATGTTATTGGGCTTTTTGCTAATCTAAAGATGAGTGTTCAAGAAATACTATTAAAAGGTATAACTGACACCGAAACTATAAGTACGACCATCATAACGGATGCGGTTAACTGCGTCTTTGTTACCACCGATGTACTCATAACCTTGATCTGCAGTTAAGTTGAACGCACGTAAGTCAACTCTGAAGTTACGGTTGAAGGTATAAGAAGCAGCCATGTCAAGACGTCCACGGGCCGTTTCAAAACGTGCATCAGTTCCTAAGAAGCCACTATTCGTTCCATCTAAAATGATGTTTTGAGATAGTTGCTGAGCATCTCGCCAGTTGTATGTTAAACGAATACTAAATCCATCATTTTCCCAATAACCAATTATGTTATATGACTCTGGCGATACCCTTAATAGAGTTGTTCCATCAGCAGACTCGTCAGTATTAATTTTAGTATAATTGAATACACCACCAAAACCATTCCAAGGGTATGATAAAAAATCGAGCTTTTGTTGAATTGCTAATTCATAACCAGTTACTTTAATTGAGCCATTTGTATTAATTGCTTGGTTAACAGTAATGCGACGAGCGGAATCACTAACATTCCCTTGGGAATCAGTGAAAGGTTCTAATTCACGACACTCTATACCGCCTGTACCGCTGCCTTCAACAAGACCTGTTGGACCAAACAAACCATCACTTACATAACTTGGTATATCATCACCACAAATTGGCGCAGTACCAAATAAACCAGTGATTTCCTTTTCAAAGAAACCGATAGAAATCGCACTACCTTCGCGGTTATACCATTCTAGAGAGATATCAAAGTTCTCCGCAGTGTATGGTTTCACATCGGAAGATGGTAAATCCACACGCACACTGGTCACATCACCATCATCATCTTCATTTGCCGTGATGATGGTGGTTGGATTTTGGCTTCGCAGATTGGGTCTAACAATTCCTTCATAGCTCGCTAAACGCAAGATAACGTCCTCCGTTAATTCGAGCTTAATGTTCAATGATGGCAAGGTATGACTGTAACTATTTCCTAAAGTGCGCTGTTGTAACACGCCATCAGAATCAATAAATGCACCAGTGAAAACGTTATCGGTTTCAATTCTTCTAAAACCTAAATTACCTGAATATAAAACTGAACCCAGTTGACCGCTGAAGTTGCCCATTAAATACGCAGCAGAAATGTCTTGAGTCGTGTCAAAGTTACGGGCAAAAAACGTATTTCTTCCTTGAGTTTGATGAACAGCCCAACCGGTAGGAGAAGCTAATTGAGAACCTGCTGGAAGCCTATCAAGAATACCGCTTTGAAGAAGAGGGCGAAGATTTGTTGAGTCAATTGTGACCCAACCAGTCTCAGGACCAAATGCACCTGGGAATTCCCCATTAAAGAATCCCCCCTGAGTTTCCACAAACAGTTTCGCATTCCCAAATATATTCGCAGTCGTTAATGCGCCAACATTAATACCACCAGCACCTATACGAAGGTCATTATTGATAAGCTGTTCTTTTTGATAACGATATCCACTTTTCAAGGAATCCAACCGAAATACATCTCTAAATCCAAAGTTGGTATAACGTAAAACATTCAATTCACCAGAATCCATTTCACGTATTGGATTATCGACACGACCATTGACATAAAAATCGACTCTTCTATTTCCATTAACGGAACGAGGCAGTCCACTATTGAAACCTGTAACGGATGGAGAACTCCAATTACCATCATATATATATGAATTAAGAGCAGATGGGTTTAATACGTTAATAAACGCCTGACTCAAGTCACCATTCCCAGTATTAATTTCTATGTCAATACCGGTTGGATTGAAACTTCCTCTACTGCCGTCGACTTGGTGACGAAGATCAATGCCTTCGTTAATGAAAAAATTTTCTGATTCTGATTTGGAAAAAGTCCCGTCAACTACCCAGTCGTCTTTTATATAATCACCATACAGATAAAGACCTTTTGCGTCTTCAGTAAATTGAAGTAAACGGTTAGCGGGTAACCAATTCACGTTAGTAATACGTGCATGGCCCACAGTATAACTTGGAGGATCACCAGGCCCTGCAAAACCAGAACGGGAAGGTGCGCCCAACAAGGTTATTTGTTGCTGCGCGTTATCTGCTTGGCTACGTAGAAGAAACTGTGTATCTTCTAAATTACTTTGATCAAGTGTACGCTTAGTATATATGTAGTCTAAGCCAAGTTTAAGGTCATCAGTCACCTTAAATTCAAAGTTTAAAGCACCAGAATGACGATCACCATTTTGTACTTCTGCAGCCTGACCTGCACGAGAAATAACACGTATTTGCGAATTATCTTCCAATCCATGTTGAGCTCGATAAGCGTCGATTGCTTCTGCACTGATAACTGGTCGAACACCTGTTTGTAAGCCAGTTTCCTGATTAAAAGTGACTAAATCAGTATACTGTGTGAAATTAACAGTATCGCGGCGATAGTTTTGCCCTGAGCCGGCAACTTTAAACGCAATACCCAGTCGACCGTCCATAAAATGTTTAACACCTTGGAGTCGGTAGTTGGTATTGAAGTCTTCAGACAAATCCTCATACCGTGTACCTAAATCGACTTTTAATAAACCATCTCTTTTACTTAATGCTCTTTGAAATTGAAGGTCTACAATTCCAGCTATACCACCCGCTTGTAAATCTGCTGTAGGACTCTTAATAACTGTGACGCCATCGAATATACCTGCCTCAAATGCCCCAAACGGGTTAGACTCGCCAGCTGCACCTTCGCTACGACTTGGTGTGGTGATGGATTGACCAATCGCTGTTGTTTTAACAAAATCACCTGGTAACCCGCGTAAACTTATTTCTGAATCACGGCTTTCACTATCACGATTTAACTGGATGCCCGGTAATGCTTGTAAGGCCTCTCCCAAATCTAGAGCTGGTAACTCATCAATATCTGTTGCTGAAATAGCATCAACGACAGAAGCTGATTCTTTTTTAATATTCAGTGCAGCTTCTAAGGCCGATCTGACGCCTTTCACTTCTATAACTTCTACTTCTATGCTTTCTTGTTCAGAGTTAAGAGCTTTACTAACTTCTTGTGCAATCAAACTTGGTGTACTGATTGCTAATAATAATGCTGCCGAACCCGTTTTAAACCTGTTATTTCTTGTTTTCATATCCTGTCCCCACGATAAGGTTCTCAATCATCAAATTAGAAAGAGATGCTTTATTTTAATAAATTTTCACCAACCGCAAGCCCAAAATAACACCAATAACAGCCATTTTCAATCTTTTCCAATCATTACAATTCGATGAATTTTGACATTATTCTAACCATAAAAGTTAGATCTATGTTTTTGAGACAGAATTTGCTGGAAAACACTGGTTGCTTTAAACGTATAGACGAATTCACTTAAGCTTGTTAAGTGCTATCGTTTCACTATCGAGTGATAACAAATTGCCGATTTTCCCGATTAACCGTTAGGTTATGGAAATCAAGACCAATGACAAGCAACATATTGAATAAAATAGCTTTTTAGCTGAAAAACCAATATTAAAGCAATCGCATGATTTAGTGAACTTATTTCTTTGTGCCTGTCAGTAACATTGCTACTTTTACACTTTTATCTTCGCTTTCCATATCGTCATTCCAACCAAGAATTGAAACCAAGCATAACTAGACATAAACGGATGATTGACTGTCGCGCTGAAAGCCTAAAAATAGCAAGCCTCGGTGCTCTTACCACTGCATAAATCCTGTTTCTCAATAACTTTTGGGCCTGAGCTGACCTAATTTGACTGAAAGTGATTTAATGCTATAATGGTAATCATGAATTTTAGATTCTAAACACCTAAACTCGTTTAAGTATAGTTTTATTAATAAAGCACACTGAGAATCAAGCTCACCCGCTATCAAATTAATAACCTTAAATTCCAACTGCCGTGCTGAGCCCAATCAGAATGCTACATCAAACTCTTATCCGTGGGTTCAAGCAGTGATACATAGGTCTAACATGTTTGAAAGAGGCAATACTTAATTGCTGGAGAGCCATCATTTAGACTATCAATCCTATATGCATAACAAATTCGCTACAACAGATAAACTTACGGATCCTGTTAAGAAAAACAATACATAATTTCATTTCGTTGATTTCGTTTTAATTACCACATTACAAATGGCTTAATCGAATGAGATAAATTAGAACACATTTAATCTACAAAGATGGACATGAGCGACGTCACAAAAACTGGAGAAAATGATTGTGAAACAAAAAATACAGTAAGTTTAGTTATTTCCTAGACAGGTGTTTGTAAAAAACTATGCCGAAGTCTACTTCAAAATAAGTAAAGTCAAACTAGCCACAAGTTAGTGAAACACTCAATATTCTCTCTAGAGCTTAGGCAGAGCAAAACTCCTAGAGAATAGTGGAGCTGATTTACTCGGCGTTAAATCGCACGATTGTATTTAATAAAGGACAACCATGAAAATACAAACCCTTTTGATTCTCTCGATGATTATTGCACTAAACGCCTGCCATTCAACTGAAGAAGCCTTAGAGGAGCAGCCAAATATACTATTTATATTGGCTGATGACCATCGTTGGGATCTACTTGGCTACAAGCATCCAATTATAAAAACATCGAATCTAGATGAACTTGCAAACAAGGGGTTTTCATTTGAAAACACTTTTGTCACAACACCCATTTGTGCCTCAAGCAGGATCAGTATCCTCACTGGTCTAACTGAACGTACTCATGATTTCACTTTCTCCCAACCCACAACAGGAGAAATTGAATCAAGAAACATGTACCCTCAAATCCTGAAATCAAAAGGGTATCAGTCTGCGTTTGTGGGCAAATACGAAATCAAGATATCCGGGCGTCAAGAAGATAGATTTGACTTTTTTAAACCCCTACTGCAATCGAAAACAGAAGTTTATGATGGAGAAGAAATTCCACAGACCTATTACATTGCTGCGCTCGCTAGTGACTTTATAAAGTCAGCAAGTAAGTCATCCAAACCTTGGACTATGTCAGTTAACTTCTGGAATCCTCATGCCCATGATGGTGATTTGGAAGACCAATTTCATTATCCGGCAGAGTTTGAAACATTATATGCAGAAGACGTTATTCCTCCGGCGAAGTTATCTGAAGATGAAAATTTTGAACAACTGCCAAGTTTCCTAAAAAAATCTATTGCTCGTCAACGCTGGAAATTTCGTTTTGGCACTGATGTAATTTACCAAAAGATGACAAAACGTCATTATCGAGCTATCAGCAGTGTTGATGCTGCCGTTGGCAAGATTATTGAGACTTTGAGGCAAACTGGCGAAGACAAAAACACCATAATTATTTATACCGGAGACAATGGATATTTTATGAACGAGAGGCAGCTGGCTGGCAAATGGTTTGGTTGGGATGAAGCTTTACGTGTGCCGCTAATCATTTTTGACCCGCGCAAGCAAAATGCAAAACAAGTAAAGGTACAGCAGTTTGCTCTTAATATTGATATTGCACCAACGATTCTCGATTTCGCTGGTATTAAAGCCCCTGATAGCTATCAGGGAAAGAGTCTACTTCCTCTAATTTACGGAGAATCTGTTCCAAAATGGCGTGACAGTTTCTTTTTTGAGCATATGTATCAACCTAAACACGCATCAATTCCACCTATGGTGGGTATTAGAACAGAACGATGGAAATACATTGATTTTTATAAAAATGGATATGAGCAGCTATACGATCTGAACAGTGACCCTGAGGAAAAAATAAACCTTGCTACATCCCAGAAATTTAGCTCAGTTTTACAAACTCTTCGAGAGGAAACAATTAAGTCTATTCAATATTTTGAAAGCCAAAGAACGGAAGAGGTAAAACGTCGTGAATATTTTAACAATACAAATTGTAAGTTACACGAAGTTAAAAGAGGCTATCCACCCGCTTGTGGATCAGCTCGGTAGACTCGCAATTATAAAAATGTATGCAACAGTTTTTTATTAATTTATGGAGCCACTGATTAAATGGCTCCCTCTTTAAATGGACTTTCAACACTGTTCGCTGAGGCCTTTTTTTATGCTCAAGGAAGATGGCGAATTAGAACTTGCAACTGGAGCCTGATTATCGCCTTCTAGATCTAAATCAATAATTTGAAGATAAAGGGGCATAGCATTACCTGTTTTTCTTTCCATTAGAAAGTAGTAAACCTTGCCATCTTTAATGTAGAGAGTACCGTGATCAAAGACAGGTCCTTCTGTAGCTTGATAAACACGAAAAAAATCATTCGTTCCACCTTTTGCTCTCTCAACATAAGGCCGACCTCCACTCAAGCCAACAATATAAACATTGTCTCCGGCCGTATAAACTTGGCTGGCACCTGCAAAATCCGAAGAGATTATAAAATCTTCAGCACCGGCGGGCTTGTAAGAATGCAAATGTACTTCTTCATAATCAGGCCGATTTCTGTCAGTAGAACACACCGAACTAATCATGTGAATGTCGCCGTTTTCAGTTACTGTCCAATCAAAATTTCGAACTATATATACAGAATTTGCCTCTTTATGACTTATATAGTCACCCGGCTCGAATATTTTAATTTCATCAGAATCAATCAATGGCCAAGTAATGGATTTCCCTTTGTGATCCTTCCAGTCCCCAAATCCTTGAGGATGATCAGAATAGGCATAGTAGACACCATTCTGATACTTGTACTTATCATTGTTATCGCTGCTACGTTGTTGGAATCCAACACGAAGCTTACCGTTTACATACTTCATGTTGCCATAAAGGCCCCAATTGTAGGCATTGCCTTTGCTTTTCTGATCTTTTTCATTAAATTTAGTGAAATTAGACCAAGTTTCAGTATTAGCATCATAACGGTTAAAAACGTAAGCACCGTTGTTATTGCCTCCCAGTCGCATATATAGCAATAAGGTACCGTCAGTAGTAGTAAAAAATTTAGGATAAGTCAACCCTGCAAAATTATTTTTATCGTCAATATTGCCGGTCATGGTGATATGTTTGTAATCGTTATCATCTTGCTTAATTCCACTAGTATCTTTGACAAACTTATCCAATGTAAATTTTTCATCTGGCAAATCAGCAGCACCGGAAATGCTGTAAGAGTATCGGAAGAAATCGTCTTTAAATTTTCCGTCATGGTTGTTGTCATCATAGGCGTGCATGTCATAAACCATGTGAATTGTACCGTTAACCGGGCTGATCGCTAGGCCAATGGTGTTATGAGATTCGCCCACTAGGGGATTACCACGGAAACCTGTATGACGATGCGGGAATTCTATGGTTACCAACTTGCCGGTTAAGGTGTTGTAACGGGTGAGCATGACGTTTCGTAATGCTTTCCCCCCCTTGTACCAGGTCATGAAAACATAGTGCTTGTATGTTTTAACTGCGTCACCGTGTGCAGAGATATTAGCTCCAAAGAAATAGTCATACTTTTCGCCCTGATCAGGGCTCGCGAAATTGTCAAAGTCTAGTTTTTGGCCGTCAAAATGGAGGCCACTTTCGGTAATTTTTACTTGCGTTTCCAAGGTTACTTTTGCACTTACCGATGCATGACAAAGCAATAACGCCGAAAATAGTGATGCTTTAGCTAATGCAATGCGGGTGAAACAATCAAATTTAATACCTAACATAAGTTTCATTCTCATTTTAGATGCGTCGTTAATGTATTTAATTGCTGAATCTGCAAACAACACAAATTGCGAGCATGTCAGCCAAGGTAACTACTCTATTACAATTCACAATCAATTTCACTCACTTTAAACCAAAAATAGTCATTCAAATCCAGATCAGCCAACTATGTAAGTGGGAAATTTATAACCAATCGTTTATAAAAGTTTTTTAAGGAAAATTGATGAAATAACCGTTTTAAGTGACGTGTTTGTAGATTTTTTTAATTAACTCATTTATCGATCTCACTGTTGTGACTTTTAGCACCTGACGGTTTTTTACCTAGCATCTTGGTTGGATGTTTTCACGGGCATCAGCGCAGAATAATTGCAGTGCCCTATCATTGTTAAAGGCGCTATTATGATTAATAGTTATTTGCAGCAGTTTTTTTGAGCGTTAAATTATTTTCCCTAAGGTGGCCTTTTCAACAAAGCTTAAATCAAGTACGTGATGTGTATTGTGGCTATTTTAACTTTCGTTCTTGGTTGGTTATATCAAAAAACCAACCAAAGCCTGTAAAGGTGTAATATTTGCTAGATAGCATCAATCAATGCGCCAAATCATTTTGAGCATTTGGCAGGGGCGGGATAGTTACGATAACGAGTTGAAAACTCACAGCACACACCTTGATCTTCGCAGCATTACCGAATAGTTAAGGCCTAAATTAAGCCTTTAACATACTCTGCCAATTCGTCACTTTCACAGTTTGCGAAGAATGCAGATTGAAAACGCTCGCTACCTACAGCTTGTCTTACTAATTCCTGTTCAAGGTTTTTAAATGATTCAAGCAAAGTATCTTTCGCAATTGCGGCTTTAACCTCACTCAAAATAACCGCATTCTTTTGCTGCGGTTCAGCGCGCTCCGTTGGGTAACCCTGTCCGCGATCCCCCGAAGTAAAAGCCTTTTCAAACATATAACGTAAATTTAACTCAGCGCCCCAACCAAAACCTTTGGCAAAAGCTAATGCAATAGCATTACCGTTGTTCACCTGATTAAATAAAAAAGCGTCGGTAGGCTCTAAGCAGTAACCGCATAATACTCCGGGATGCGCATTTAACGACATCATAGCGCCCTGCCCAGTGCCGCAGCCTGCAACAACAAAATCAACTGCATTTGCATTTAATAACAAACTGGCTTGAATGCCTAAGTGAACATAGGTGAGATGATGGTCATTTTCGTTATTCATACCCACGTTATAGACCTCATGCCCCAAAGGCTTTACGACCCCTTCTAATTCAGCTAAGACCATTGCATTTTTAGCTGCTTGGCTATTTTCCATCATAAGTGCGATTTTCATTATCACTCCTAAAGCATGTAGATTCACATCAAAATATGTGATTAAACTTGATTTTTAATGACGTAATTTGCCAGAATATACAATATCCGTATAAATTAAGATAGTAAACATGATCAATAAGCCAGTTTTTTTCAAAACAATTATCGTTGTTTGCTGCTTGGTATTTTTAAGTGGCTGTAAAAACCCAAATAAAGAATCGAAGAGTGATAAAGTAGAAAACGCTTTTTTTGCCCAGCGAGAAGAGTTAATTCAAAAATACTCAGAACAAGATAGGGTTTTTGAAATACTTGCAATGCAAGCTGACCCAAACGATCCAGAAAGCGTTGAATATTGGCGCTGGCGTATAGATCAGTACTTATACGGTCAGTATTCAGAATACCAGCCACTTTATGATGCGTTTACTGCCAATAAAACGTTCCAGCAAATTTATAATATGTCCAAGGAGGATCTCGGCCCTAAGGTATCTGAACCCTCTAATCTTCCTGAATTACCTGAAGGATACTTTACGGAAAATTTACCCGGCAATCCACATACTGGTTGGTCTTACATTTCAGGAGATACACTTTATATAACCTATCAGGGAAAACTGACTGACCCTTACATTGCCAGTTACAATCTTAAAAGCCATGTGTGGCAAGGGCCATACAAAGCTGGTGAAAGTACACTGTCAAAAGGCGACCGCAAAATAGACAGTCATGGTCGCCCAATTATTGAACAAGATAGCAAAGGCCATTTGCATATTGTTTACGGCGGACATGGTGGCGAAAGAGAAGATGGACTCAACCCTCTTTCAATCGATACCCCCCATGCGGGCGGTCGAATGCTACATATTATTTCGGAAAAGCCAAATGATATAAGTAAATTCGATTATGTTGCTGACATCTCGCCCTATGCGTCTTATACCAAAAGCTACAAAATGGCGAATGGTGACATCTATTTGTTTACAAGGGCAGGTACGCACAAATCACCCTGGGTTTACTACAAAATGAAACATGGTCAGCAAACTTTTGAGCCACCAGTGATTCTCACTAGACCGACTGTCCAGCAGGATAATCCGATAAATGTAGATACGTTTTACATCACCCCCCTCAAAATATCAGACACTGAAATAGCGATTAGCTACTTATGGCATGAATGTAATTTCCTAGAAATACATGATAAAACCCATTACAGTCGAATCAACGCATATTACATGCGCCTAGACACCACGACTGACATGATTTTTAATGCACAGGGTGAAGAGATTAAACTACCCATTACACTAAGCATTGCAAACGAAAAAATGTTAGCATTTGATTCAACAGACAAAAAAGAAACGCCATTTAGTACCAAGCCTCTAATACTTGAGGATAACTCTCCAGCGCTAGCTTATCAGGCAAGGAGCAAAGACTTTTCCGAATGGCGGATGACTGCTTTTAAAGAGGGTAAATGGGCACATAGCCTCCCCATGCCGGGAACACTTAAACGCACTGTAAAGGATATAGAAAATAATCTAATCAAGACGATAACTGCTTTTGAAACATTTCATAGTGAGCAAGCAGAACATGCTGCACTCGTTGTTTATGGCAACTATGACGGTAATATAATCCTTGCCGAGGCCACCAGTAACAACGGTCAAGATTGGCAAGTGACAAAACAGCATTTAGTATTAAACAAAACACGAATTCAAATCAAAGCAGTTAAAGACAGCTCTGGATATTCACGTGCAGTTATTGTGGCACTAAAAAAAGGTGCTGCACAAAGGTTGTATCTTTGGCATGAAGGCAAGTTTCGCGGAAACAAGCGGGATATCCCAATTATTGCAGAATCCTTTGAAAAAGGTGGTTGGAACGCTACTCATCCTCGCGGCTTCATGCCAGGAATTAATCCAAACCTAGAAGCAAACTTTCTATTTAATCAACTTCAAGGCGAACACGCATTTAAGTTAGAAAACAAAATAGTGCGTGATGGGCAATACTCAGCCAAACTTATTTGGCACCATACCCATCCAGCGGCTTTCAACGGTAAAGCAAACGTGGTCGATAATGTTGACCGTAAAGCCATGTTCCATGGACATAAAACGCCTGACGTAATGGGTACTGAGGCATGGTATGGCTTTAGCATGTACTTTCCAAAAAAAGGAACTAAAGATGAAAATAATCCCTGGCTGTTTTTTCAGATTCACGGCAGCGCAGATAAGCATCTGAATGAGCCTTCTAGGAATCCACCGTTTAGTCTTACATTGACACCAGATGGTCTGCAAGGTGCTTGGAAATGGGATGCTAATAATACCATTCCATCTTGTTTTCTGCTCTAATTGTACTCACCAAATCATCACACTCTGAGTCTTATGAATCATACTGCTGAAGACATCCTTAAGCTTTCTCGCGCCGAGAAAAATGGGCGTA
>NZ_JAJHOG010000025.1:0-15953 GCF_020819615.1 Rheinheimera sp. UJ51 | reverse complement strand
ACAGCGCGCCTGCCTGGCGCTACTGAGTGAGCAAAAACGCTACGGTAGTGACAGGCTGGAAAGTGCCTGCGCACTGGCCATCAGTCGCCAGCTACCTTATATACCGGTCATCAAAAAGCTGCTGAAAACCGGTGAAGATATGCGCAGGCAACCGGATGAAACCAACACCATTATCCCTAGCACACACATCAACATCCGTGGCTCAAAATACTATCAATAAGGACAATACTAATGGATGCACTACTTATCCAACTGCGCCAACTTAAGCTGGCAGCCATGGCCAGTGCGCTGGAGCAACAACGCCTTGCGCCCCATACTTATGCCGAGCTTAGCTTCGATGAACGATTGGGATTACTGGTCGAGCAAGAACATCTGGCGCGGGATAACACCCGCTTACAACGCTTGCGAAAACTGGCTAATCTGCGCCTTAAAGCGACACCGGAAGGCTTACGCTATCCGGCAAAGCGCGGCTTGCGAGCTGAACAAATTACACCACTTATGCAAGGACATCACCTGACGTACCACCAGAATATCTTGATAACCGGGCCCACCGGCAGCGGCAAAACCTATCTTGCTTGCGCCTTAGGTGAGCAAGCTTGCCGACAGAATAAACGCGTGCTGTATTACCGGTTAGGTCGGTTACTGGAAAGCCTGAAAATGGGGCATGCTGATGGTAGCTATCTTAAACAACTGGTACAGCTACAAAAGGTAGATATGTTGATCTTGGATGATTGGGGCCTTGAGGGATTTAAAGGTAAACAAGTCAGCGATTTACTGGACGTGATTGAAGATCGCTACGAGCAACGCAGCACAATTATAGTCAGTCAGTTACCGGTCTCGGAGTGGTACGGATTAATGGATAATCCAACTGTTGCAGATGCGCTGTTAGACAGAGTGATCCACAACGCCCACCGACTGGAATTAACAGGTGAGTCACAACGTAAAAAAACACTGGTTCAGGGAGAAGAAGTCGGGTAAAAAGAGAACATAAACGAAGGTCAGATCATGCTGGCCGGATCACACCGAAACGCCTGGCCGGATGAAACCGGAACAGGTGGCCGGACAAACCGAAATACGCAATCGGAGACTAAAATAGATTGAGGTGGGCTATAAGAGTCTAATACAGTTGTTTCATCTTTTAAAAATTGCTCCAGCAAAAGTTTAAACTGAGATCTATAGAACACGAGATTTTCACCAACATTACATAAGGTCAGCAATCCTTTTTTTACCATGGCTAAAATACATGCTTCATCTAATCCCAATTGAGAAGCCGCTTCATCTAAAGAAATGAAAAGTCCTTCTCGATTAATCGGTACAGAAGCACGCATAGTGTTTCTATAATTAGAAACACTATTATGCGTTATTGCTTCTGAACCAAAACTTTGCAAATAAAACTCCAGATAGACTTTGTTAAACCTCCCTGTAGTTAAATTACTTAAGACAAAATCCTTTTAAGCGCCAACATTCAGATATGCTAACAACAGGATCTATAAATCTCCAAAATTTCACTTAGCAAGCAAAAAAATCATAACCAATTGTTTTAATTGAAAATAAATAAAAACCAGCAAAAATAACGAAAAAATATTTTTTTTAATTCATTAATTTTCTTTGTTAAGCGCTAATTATTTGTGAGTTATTTACTTTATAAATGAGAAAAAACAAAATTGACGACAACAAATAGCGCTATATGGATATACCAGTGAGTCAACAAATCAGTATGAGAAAACGCTTAAACATTTTTGTTAATGGCAAACATGAAAAGTAACGGTACAAACGAGCCTGTGTTTGATGATTATATTTATCTGCATCAACACAAAGCTGAACTTAACCTAGACATAAGCATCAGCATCAGCATCAGCATCAGCATCAGCAAATTGTTGCACGATAAGCTGAATGCAGTGCAATATTTGCAAGGCAATGGGATGTATAGAGTGCTAAATGTTTGCACAGCGAAAATTGGCGCTTTTTCGCACAATTTGCTGAGGACTTTGTAAACGGGTTCGGTTTGCCACCAGGTATTTACCTAAAAGAGACAGCTTATTATTAGCTAGTTATGATAAAAAATAATGTAAAAGCGGGCATCAAGCCGTTCATTCAAAACGAAAAATGATACTTTTTTGTTAACAGAAATACTAAATAAATCTGGTTTTCGAATATTTTTATTACGATTTTTCTGAACACGAGAAAAATCGACATTAAGATAATTGTATCCAATTGATTTTTATTAAGAAAATTCAAATTAATCACAAATAATAACGGACTAACTTATGGCTAACTGATTTTTAGCAGATTTAGTCTAATAATCAGACAAAATCAAACGTAACAAGTTGAAAGTAATGATAAAAAAACCAAGAAAAACATCACTAACTGATTTTTAGCAGATATTGATTATTATTCATCCAAATAAATCTGTAAGCAATTGAACTAAAACACAAATAAATATTTAAGCAGGCAACCTAACTGATAATTAGCAGATTACGTATGATTTTTGACCAAACCAATCATTAAGCAACTGAAAAATAAAGGTAAACACAATAAAATTCACTATCTAACTGATTTTTAGCAGAATTCGTTCATTTTTAAAGCAGATAAATCCATAAGCAACTGAAATTAAAACAATAAAACGAAATTAAAAATCAAAATATAACTGATTATTAGCAACTTCAGTCTAAAAAACAATCAAAAAATAACGTAAACTATTGTTTATTAAAAACAAACGCATAAAAAGAGACCTAACTGATTTTTAGCAACTTCCCTAACTCATTTTTAGCAACTATAAACCAATAGAAACAACAACATAGGAAAAATAGCACCTAACTCATTTTTAGCAGCCTAACTGATTTTTAGCAACTATTAATGATATATATCAGCAACTTAAATTAAAAAACAGAAAAAAATAACTCTCGTGTAAGATCTAGATTAGAAAGAAAGAAAAAAGATCTTTGAGATCGCAATAAATTTAAAAACCGCTTCGAAATCAGACGGATCTCTAAAACGCAATTTAAGCAACATACCCCCCCCACCCTAGACCAACATATGAAAAATACAAATTATCTCACCACAGACTGTTATAGCCACCTTAAAATCGATTAAAACCACACAGCTTAGATTGATTTTTAATTCTGAGAAAATACCTCTAAAAATTAAAGTCTCCTCAAAAATAATCTAAACACAATTAATTAACAAATGGCATTGCTTTTGAGTATGGAAAAAATTAGAGATAAATGAATAGATTTCGAAGCAACTTAAAACCCACAAAAATACCTAAGCTTAATAACCCCCAACATATGTTTCCTTACGAACGCCGGTCTTGATTTCATCAAAGAACTAAAGTCATTTGTTTAACTGGCTTTATTAGTTGCTATGCAAATTTTAGATAACTTATTCACACTCAATATCCTGCAAAAGTAGCTTAGCTGCAGCACTTACGCCGCGCAGTATGCTGATATCGACCACATCTAATCGAATTGGGTTGGCTAATACCCTATCTGCTTTTCTAAATTCATCATGAGCACTGATGATCTTGATATAACGCTGCAAAAGCTCTATTGGTGTTGTTTCACGTATAAGTTGTTTTTTTAGGCTCTCTGCAAATTTTTGCATGCGCTCTGTATCGTCGTCTTCATGCAACTCACAATAAATCGCTTCAGCCAGTTGCGGCCTACCCCAGCCAAGCTGTTTTTGCATAGCATTTATTTTAGCTTGCAGCTCTTTTATCTGATTGGTGTCCCTTTTTGTCCCTGTCGGCAATTTATTATCACTCCTGTTCGCAGCAATGGTGCTGTGAGCACCTAATAAACGTTATCAATGCGTTGATACGCAAAGGAGATACAACATGTCAAAACCAATGACAATAGAAGCCGCAGCTCGCATTCAATCTGCTACTGCGAGAGCACACGGCGGTGAAGTGCCTAAAGGCTCATTCGCCGCAAAAGCTAGCAGTGTAGCCGCTAAAAACGCAGCTTCACGCCCTTCACCACCAAATGGCCCAAGTAAAACCGGCAACCCATCAGGCGGTGGTCGGGGAAATAACCCACCAGCAAAAGGTAAATAAGGTTTAGCGAAGGCCGGGGTAACCTGGCCTTTTAGCGGCAACTTTTTAAGTTTTTAGAAAACAACTCGACAAACTCAGGAGACTTCCGCTTTAAATCCTTACCACTGACATCAGGCATCGTTTTATCCAATGCACAGGTACAGGACCGGGTTAACACCTGCTGCATACTCCTAGTTAAATTCACACCGGATGGGTTTGAGCAATAACTAATAATTTCGTAAATCGCGGCTGAGGGATAACGCTTTGCTTCAAGGTACTCACTATCAAGATACTGCCCTCCGAATGCACCGAATAAAATCAAACCAGTGGCTGTTTTAATGGACGTTTTATATTTTCGAAAAGAAAAACCAACAAAATTATTCTCGCACTTATGGCAACGAATGTTATCAGCAAATTCTAGCGTGTTAGTTGTATTACAATGCGGGCATTCGATGTTCATGTGAAATAGTGTCCTTACTATGTATTCTTCTTGTTCCACATTCTCTTTGATGTTGAAACAAAATTATCTTCTTGAGTAATTCGTTTTACCAGCTCAGAAACCTCTTCATCTGAATACTGATTTCGGTCGGCAAATTTAGCATGATGATGATAAGTATTATTCGAGTTTTTCCATTCAAGTCTTGCAATACATGCCTGTATACACTTCGCGTTTAATTCAGGTAATCCTTTAAATTTAAGCAGAAATTAACTGAGAGAATGGTGCGTGTAAGCTTTGTTAAGAAGTCCCAAGAATATCCGCTTCATACCATCAGCTTTTTGCGAATCTGATTTCGGACCAGTATCAATGTATAAACCTTAATAGCTTTTCTAAAACAGTAAGCAATACCTCAAAATGCTTGTGGCAAATGTAGGAAAATCTTTTAGCTTCCTAAACATGGAGTACGTGTAAGACATGCTTCAGAGGATACTCAATTTGCGCGGTGTCACTTGTTATAAAAAGCATCTAATTTTGTAGCATAATCATGTGCATTTTAACAATCAACCAAAGCTAAAAACTCTTTATACAACTTAGTTAAATGTTCATGCTGAAATTCAATACTGTCACTGAAAAAACCTGCCTTACGAAGAAAAACAGCACTTCCTTTAGCAATATCAACATCAACAAATTTCGCACAATAAATAATGAAAACACGATCAGGTAATACAGACCGCAAGGTGCGATAATAACTGTTCGGGACAATTAAATGAGCATTACTTTGAATATGCTCAATAATCCGGCTGATTAATTCAAAATAGTGCCCAACGGCATGGTCTGATTGAAGAGCTGAAACTGACAAGGTTGTCAAATCAGGACGTTCTTGCGTCACCTTAGTTTCTAGTAATGTTAAATCAGGATAAACCTTATCGTACAAGCTATTAAGCATTTGCAGCATAGAGAAGAAAGTATTCTCAAACTGCTGCAAGCGCATATTCCGCTCTTGCGCTTCCATGCTATTGGCTGAACGTTGAACCTCTGCCCTGGATAGTGTTAGTTCTTCACGTGTTAGCTCTAACTCGCGCTTTTGAATATGAATGGTATAAATTAGTGCTAGAAAGCTGAAGAAAGCCAAAAATGGCGTTACAACTCCGCCAAAAAAGGAGCCAAACTCGGCCCAAACTTTGTGGTCTTCCGTTAGAGTTGTGAAATGATAACCGTAGAAAAGACAAACCGCTGCAACACCTGTTATTGCAAATGCTGCAAACACCCATAAAGCAAACGCTGAACTGGCCTCTCTAGCTCTCATGCCACCACCTGTTCGACCATTGATTCAGCTAAAACAGATTGGGTTTGCTGAATGGAAGACATGCTTTTGAGCATAATATCGCATATATTAATTAAATCAGTTACTCTGCTAATCACTCGACTTTGTATGGCTACTGGAGGAAGGGGAATTACATATTTATCTAATTTTTCTCCAGTGAAATGCTGAATAGTTGCACCTGTTATATATTTATTTAAACCGCCAGTATTAAGATCATTAAATATACAAAGCTGTAAATAATCAGTAGTTACTCCAGAGAATGGTCTTGCGCGGTGCAGTGCTTTTTGAAAATACATTTCAATAGTTTTATGTTTCCAAATTGCACATCTACCAGGATACCCCCCCTCACATATTAATAGATCTCCATACTCAAGTTTGAACTCTGTAAGCTCGTCTTCTTTAAATCGCATACTTTTTATATCGTCTAGTTCTATAACTCCCCACTGCACGTTTGTATTTCTCAGATAAGGTTTCATTTCACCCAAGTTTTTTGCTTTGTCTAACATTTTGCCTAAACGAGAGTTTGCCACATCGCTAAATCTCACCCACTCCCACCCCTGCGGCAGTTCAAACGGTTTTTCGTCATCACTAATCGGCGGTAGTGATTTTTGCTTTTTAATTTTACCGGCTTTTACCAGGGCGTCTTTCTCGGCGGCGATGCGTTTTAGCAGTTCGCTGGCAGGTTCGTCGTTGGGGTCTTGTTTAACCAACTTGCCCATTACTGCTAGTTGCAAGATGGTTTGCTTTAACGCCTCGATGCTGTATTCGGTGGTAAATAGCGTGTCAAAATGTGCAGCCAGGCGCTGCCAGTTACTGGCCAGCTCATCGGCGTTTTGGCTTTGGATTAAGGTGGCCAGTAAGGCATCAACTAGTTGGTTATGGGCATCGAGCTGCTGGTAGCTTTGCTGTTCTAGCTGATCGCAAAGTGACATTAGCTCGCCTAATCTAGTAACAATTCGAATCTGCTCACTATGTGGAGGTAAGCCAATCACTGAATTCGCTATTTGGCTACCAGATAGATGATCAACGGTAGTATAAGCTTTAACTCCCTGAAGTTTTAACAACTGAGCTTGAAGTGATTCAGCAACAAACATTTTTTCAGTGAGATCACCGAAAAAAATTAATCGGCTAACTCGTTGATTTAAAAGTGCGACATCTCCCGACCAAGGGGCAACTCGAAAGTTGCCATCCATACTAATGAGATAATCACCACTTATAACTAAAAATTCATCACGGTATTCACCGCTATAATATGTACCTGAGAAATCTTGTCCAACATCACGAATCCTAATTAAAGGTAATCCGTCACCATTTTCATTAAAGGCATTTGACTTGAAAGCAAAACCTGCTTGAGGCAAAGCAAGTTCGGCTAGTCTTGCAAACAACCACCCTTTAGGTAACTCAAAAGGTTCCTCTTCATCCGAAATAAGCGGCTGTGTTTTTTGCTTTTTCAGCTTTCCGGCTTTAACCATTGCCTCTTTCTCAACAGCAATGCGCTTTAACAGTTCACTGGCCGGTTCATCATTGGGATCTTGCGGCACCAGCTTACCGCGCACGGCGAGTTCTAAAATCAGCTCGCGAAGTTTTTTAACGCCGGTAAGCTCAATCTTGTTATTGCTGCCGCGACCACTGGTGCTTTTGGCGGTTTGTGCCTGTGTCCACAGGTCTAAATGCTCTGTTATCAGCTGTTCAACTTGCACTGCCATGCTGTTAACCTCTGCCACTGGTTGGTGACTTTTCACCTTTGGCATGGATTGGTGCCAGGGCTTCGGCCAGAATGCTTTTAAGCTGGTCGCGTAGCTGCTGAATTTCCTGCTGCTGCTGGGCGTAACTGGCTAACAACTCTTCTGGGTCGTGGCTTATTTGCTCGCCAATATGCGGGTTTTTACAATCTAGGTTGTAGTTGCGCGCTTTAATCTCATCTGCCGATACTTTCCAGGCAAACTGGTTTTCTTCACGCGTGGCAAAGCCATCGGCTTCGCTGCCCCACCAGGCTTCTTCAACGGCGAATTCTTCAATGCGCATCGGGCGGGTTTTACTGTAGTTTTTAACGCCCTCTGGGTATTGATGCTCGTAAAACCAAATATCTTTCGTGGGTGTGCCTTTGGTGAAAAACAGCAGGTTGGTTTTAATGCCGGTGTAAGGGTTAAACACACCATTGGGCAGGCGCACTATGGTGTGCAGGTTGCACTCTTCCAGCAGCTTTTCTTTTAAGCGCGACTTCATGCCCTCGCCAAATAAGAAGCCGTCGGGCAGTACTACTGCGGCGCGGCCACCGTCTTTTAACAAGTGGACGATTAAGGTCATAAACAAGTCAGCGGTTTCGCGGGTGCGCAGGGCCTGCGGGAAGTTGGTTTCGATGCCATCTTCTTCCATGCCACCAAACGGCGGGTTGGTAATAATGCAGTCGACCCGCTCTTTTGGCCCCCAGCTGATTAGCGGCCTTGCCAAGGTGTTGTCGTGGCTTATTTGAAACGGCACTTCAATGCCGTGCAAAATCATATTGGTGGTGGCCAGCAAATGCGGCAGTGGCTTTTTCTCCACGCCAAAAATGCTGTTTTGCAGCACTTGCTCATCGCTTGGGGTTTTAACGTAATGCTTGCGCTTATGCTCGATGGTGCAGGTTAAAAAGCCGCCGGTGCCACACGCGGGGTCGAGTACTTTATCGCTCAGTGTAGGGTTAACCATGCGCACCATAAATTCGGTAACCGGGCGCGGAGTATAAAACTCACCGGCGTTACCGGCGTTTTGTAAGTCGCGCAGTATTTGCTCGTACATGTCACCGAACAGGTGGCGTTCTTGCGCTTTGTTAAAGTCGATCCCTTCCTGAATTTTATTAATCATCTGCCGTAGCAGCTGGCCCGATTTCATATAGTTATAAGCGTCTTCAAATACACTTTTAATAACAAAAGCACGCTGGTCATCGCCCTTTGGCTGCAAGTTCTGTAAAGCCGGGAACAGTTCGTTATCGATAAACTGCTTTAACTCGTCACCAGTAATGCCTTCGGCATTGGCTGCCCAGTTGCGCCAGCGTAAATGCTCTGGAATGGGTGAGCTGTAATCGCCAAACAGTTCCCACTCCTGCTCTTTATCATCATAGATTTTTAAAAACAGCATCCAGACCAGCTGGCCAATACGCTGAGCGTCACCGTCTACGCCGACGTCTTTACGCATAATGTCTTGAATGGATTTAATGGTACTGCTAATTGACATGGTGTTCCTTTTTAACTCAAGTAGTTCGACAAGTGGCACCGAATCGGTTTACCTACGCCAACCCGCCGTAAACCCATCCGTGGGGGCTCCTTTATAAACTTCATCCTTGAAGTTTATCCTGCGGACCAGCTTCGCTGTTCAAATTCGCTCCCGGCGAATTTGTCAGCCTTCTGGCCTGAGACGGTTGGCTTAGCGTAGGCTGGTTCTCGCATTCCGATTTAGTATCACTTAAGCAATATTTTTATCGTCGTAAAGTGCTTGTTCTAATTCGTGCAGGGCCTGCTCGTAACCGGCTTTACCACCAAAGGCATTCACCAGCTCGACCATTGTGCCCATGGTATTAAAAGGCGGCAGCTGTAAAATTTTAATATCTTCAATATGCGCAATGCCGGTGTCGGCATACTTTTCCAGCAGGTTTTCCAACACTTGCAAGGCTGCGCCCTGGTATTTAGTAAAGTAGTTGCGCTTTTTTACGTTATTGGCGCGCTCGCGCCGGGTAAGTGGCGGTGCATCGTAAACGATATGGGCAATTAAATCGAAGGCATCGAGCTGTGTACCCAGTTTTTGTTCAACTTCTGCGCGCAATTCATCCCAAAACACGCCATGCTCGGCAAGCTGTTGGATGATCTCATGCTTACGCTCAGCACTGCTCCAGTGCCGAAAGAAGTCTTTTAAGGTGGCGAACTGCTTTTGTACACATTCCTTGGTGTAATCGGTTAATGATTCGGTGATGAGTTTGCCATCTGGCCCTAAAAACTGCACTCGCTCACCAATCATCATTACCGGATGCCCAGCAACGAAAAACTTTTTCTTCTTTTCACCGCCACCACCAACGTCGATACCCGCTAGACCAGAGCCATCATCACCTGTTTCGCCATCTCCTACTGTAGCGCCATAACCCGGATCTTCATCCCCCACGCCACCGTCATTGCCTGCTGGCGGCTCTGGATCATCACCTGGTTTGGGATTGTAAATAACAACTGGATCACCATCGAAGGCTGGATCAGCAAACAGCTCGGTGGCTTTTTTAAAGTCCATGATGGTAAACCATAACTTGCCAAAGTCTTCATTGATGCGAGTGCCTCGACCAATAATTTGTTTGAACTCCGTCATCGACTGAATGCGTTGATCCAGTACCACTAACTTACAGGTTTGCGCGTCTACGCCAGTGGTCATTAACTTACTGGTGGTAGCAATAACGGGGTAACGACTTTCTGGGTTAATAAAGTTATCTAATTCGGCTTTGCCTTCGTTGTCATCGCCGGTGATGCGCATAATGTACTTACTGCTTTCTTTCACGCGCGCTGGGTTTAGGTTAACTAAGGCTTGGCGCATGCGCTCGGCATGATCGATGTCGTCGCAAAAGATAATGGTTTTTTGAAACTCACCGGTTTTTTGCAGGTATTCCGTGACCTTTTGCGCAACCAGCTGAGTGCGCTCGTCAAAAACGATATTGCGATCCATATCCTTTTGGTTATAGATGCGATCTTCAATCTCAAGGCCATATTTATCTTTTTGGCCTTTCTTTGGTCGCCAGCCAAAGAGGTCAATGTCAAAATCAATGCGCACCACTTTATAAGGCGCAAGAAAGCCATCATCAATACCCTGCTTTAACGAGTAAGTAAAAATCGGCTCACCAAAATAATGAATATTGCTGACATCTTTGGTTTCTTTTGGTGTTGCGGTTAAACCAATATGAGTAGCTGATTTAAAGTAATCCAGAATGTCGCGCCAGGCGGAATCTTCCCGCGCACTGCCACGGTGACACTCGTCAATCACGATAAGGTCGAAAAAGTCCGGTGAGAACTCTCGATAGATGTTTTGCTCTTCTTCTGTGCCGGTGACTGCTTGGTATAAGGACAAATAAATTTCATACGACTTATTAATGGTGCGCTTGGTAATTTTGGTCATGGCCTGACCAAAGGGCTTAAAGTCGTTGTTTTTGGTTTGGTCGACAAGAATGTTGCGATCGGCTAAAAACAAAATGCGCTTTTTCTGCTTGGATTTCCAAAGCCGCCAAATAATTTGAAAGGCGGTGTAGGTTTTACCCGTACCGGTAGCCATTACTAACAAAATACGATTTTGGCCACGCGCTACCGCTTCAACCGTGCGGTTAATGGCGGTCATTTGATAGTAACGTGGGCTGCGGCCACTGCCGTCATCATAGTAAGGCGTGTCGACTAACTGCACGGCCGCCGCTTTAAAACCATGATATTGGCAATACCATTGCCATAACTGCTGCGCAGAAGGAAACGCATTTAACGCCAGCTCTTGCTCGGTTTTGCCGCTTAAGCCGGTTTTATCATGAAACAAAAAACCATCGCCGTTACTGGAGAACACAAACAGCACATCCAGCGCTTCGCTGTACGCCAATGCCTGTTGCATGCCAGCGCCAAGGCTGTGCTTGTTATCTTTAGCTTCGATAACCGCTAGGGGTAAGTTCTTTTTGTGGAACAGCACATAGTCGGCTCGGCGTTTTTCACCTCGGCTATGCATACGGCCACGCACAATCACCCTACCGGCGGTAAAGGTAAGTTCTTCACGAATTTGGGTTTGCAGATCCCAACCGGCTTGCACAATGGCAGGGGTTATAAACTTAGAACAAATATCGCGTTCACTGAGGGCTTTTTTATTCATGTGCACTCATATCCATATGATGATTAACCGATTGTATAGCAAACCGAAACAGGGTCAACATTACAGCTTACGATTAAACTTGCCGAGTTCCGCGACAGCTTGGATAACCAGAGCATCCATAGAACTGATTTCCCGCGTTTGGGCCTTTTTTAGCCGTTCTTAACACCATATCGTTGTTACAAATTGGGCAGCGTATTGCTGATGCTACAGAGGATAACACCGGCTTATTTTGCTGTGGTTCGCGCCCTTTTATGGCGCTGACTAAAAGCCTGCCATCAATAAGCTGAATGTTTTTACCCTCTGCAAAAGCTTGGGCATCGTCTGTAAACTGACCTGAGGTTACCAAGAAAACGCCTGCTGCCTGCTCTGCGACCATAACACCGTATAGTTCGCGCACTACCTTTACCGGCACTTTGCTGGCTTTCCAATGTTTGCATTGCACCAGATAGGTTTTAAAGTCGCTTGCGGTTAAGTGTAAATCAACTCCGCCATCAGCACCGTTTTCCGTTTCGCGAACCTTATAGCCCTTTTCACGGAAAAATTGCCCTACCAGCATTTCAAACTCACGCCAGCTTATTGCGGCAAATGCATCTTGCTCTGATGTGGTATCTTGCCGAAAGTGATTAAACAGCGACGCGCGCTTAGCTTTTGCTTTGTAAGATGCAATGGCACCAAATACAAAAATAGCCGGTATGAGATAGCGCCCCCAATAAGCCAAATAATAAACCATTGACGCGGTAACATGCGCCATAGGCTGTTTTGGGTCAATTATTGGCATAATTGCTAAACTATCGAGATAAAAATATAGCCCGATAGCAAGCGCAACACTTAACCACCAAGGCAGCATACTGGCTATGCCGAACAAGTCATCTAGCACACTGGATTGACGTCTTCTGCCCATATACTTTCCTACTTGGCTATATTGGTTTTGGCAGAAGGCTTGCTGCGCTTTTTATCTTTTACCCAAAGTACTGAGCCATTTGTTTTGCGCATATCAAACAGGTCAATGGCCATAAATAAATCACTGAGCTTTTTAAAGCCATAGTTACGTTGATCAAATGAGGCGTGGTTTGAGATGTGTGTGCCAATAGGACCTAATTTTGCCCAGCCCTCATCGTCTTCAACGGCTTCTATTGCTTGGCGCAACAAATTGATGAGCTTGGTGTCGCTTTTTATATTGTTTGTTGCTTTTTGCACGGGCACTGCTATTTCTTCTGGCTCATCAAAATAGAGAAAGCGAGAACAGCTATTTACGAAGGGTAATGGTGCTTTACGCTCACCAAAGCCAATAACAAATTTGCCATCAGCCAGTGCACGGGTAACTAAGGGAGTGAAGTCACAGTCGGATGAAACTAAACAGATAATGTCGACGTTCTTGGTATAAAGCACATCCATCACGTCAATAACCAACGCCATGTCAGTCGCATTCTTACCTTTGGTTAAATCAAACTGCTGGATTGGTTGGATGGCGAAGTCATGCAGAATGTCTTCCCAAGGCTTGATTTTAGGGCTTTTCCAGTTGCCATAGGCTTTGCGAATATTCACCACACCATAGCGTGCAAGCTCTGCTAACACCTTATCCATTTTTTGAGCAGGTGCATTGTCGGCATCGATAAAAACCGCGATTTTTTCCTTGTCTTTCATCTTAGTTATCCTTAACTACGAAACGCCATTTGTACCGACTTTAGTGCAGTATATTTTGGTTTGCAATAGATATAACTAAGTTCAAAGCCGCTAGTTAAAGCGAGCTAATGTAACTATGCTCAATAATACCAAAAGACTTTTTAGTAAAAACTGAGAAACCAAATAACCTTTGTTTTTTTGTTATTAAGAGTACAAAGCTCAGTATTTTCCTTTTCACACTCCTAGTTAGTTCTGAGAACATAACCAAGGAGAGACCATCATGACTTTACCGTCAAACCAGCTGATTCAGCACATTGAGACACTTTTAGAAATCTGCAAGGCCACCTTAAACTCTGAAGACGCTAAACAGCTTCAACAACAGCAATTTCAATTTGATCACGTTGACGCCAATGAATTGATCTTGATAGAGATCAGCCGCGCGTTATCACAGCATATTGGAGATGACACCGTTTTAAGTTACTTCCGCATGTTGCTGCGGTATTCGCTAATCGAGGATAAACTAACTTTAAAAGGTTATTTGACCGACAAAACCATTGAACGGTTAGAGGTGTCAGCATGAGCCAACTAGTTCGGGTTTACCAGCGCAAAAGCAAAAGCCCTTGGGACGACACGTCGACGTTTATATTATTGGCGGATATTGCTAATTTGCAAACGTTGGAGCTAACCTTTGGCCGCTATATCTACCAGCATCGTAATGCTGGAGGCAAGATATTGGGTATCAGCGTTAGCAGGTCAATACAGGAAGAGCTTGAATGCGAGCAATATATAGATGCGGATAAAATGCATACTCTACTTGGGTACTATAGTGAGGACATTTCGGAGTTTTGCGAAAAATTTCCAGATGAGTTTGAGTCAGTGTTCGGTTTGCCGCCAGATTTATTTCTGATTGTGGCAGCAGCACACTGGGGTTAGTGAAGAACTAACAATCTACGGTGAGCTTTGCTCACCGTTTTTATATTTTGCATGTCGCATTTCAAGTTAGTGCCATTAACGGTTATAAAGAAGTTTGCTTGTACAAATCAGCTTTGCAATTGCCATTCGCTAATTGTCATCGTTTAATAACCAATAAGTATTCAGAAAGTGACTTTCCTAAATAGGAATTTCAGCTCATTAGTTTAATGCTCATGCTGGGCGTACACAACCGCAGTCACAAACAGCCACTGCGTGGCTTTGTGACCTGAACCGTTGCAAGGGTTTTCGGCCTGAGCTGCGAGCTTTAAGCAATTCAATCAGGAAAGAATAGTATGGAAAAGTCTCAAACAGGCTTGGCTGGCGAGTTTTACACTTTAGCGCAACTAACTCATAGAGGACTGATTGCGACCCTCACGCTGGGAAACACGAAAGGTGTTGATATTCTTGTTACTAACCAAGAAATTAATTCCTTATTCAAAGTTGAAGTAAAAACTACAGTTAATAAACCAAGAAAAGAAAAGCTTTTTGGACACGAAGAATTTTTTATGTGGACTATGGGAAAAAAGCACGAGGAAATTAGAGATAGTAATCTCGTTTATTGTTTTGTCTGCCTTCAAGGTGCGAATACTCTTCCAAGATTTTTTATTGTTCCAAGCGATGATGTTGCAGATTATGTAAAATGGCAGCATGATCATTGGTTATCAACTAGAGTAAACTTAGTAAAAGAGACAGCAATGAGAACATTCAGAATCTCATTATCCGATCCAAATGGTTACGAGAATAATTGGAGGCTTTTGGGTATTTGTCAAAATGATTAACACTTTGCAGACAATGAGCACAGCTATAAAAAACGATCAGGAATATGAAGTTGAATTAGAAGCAATAGAGCAACTGCTTGAAGCTGAGCCTGGCACGCCTGATGGTGAACAGTTTGAAATCTTGGCAAAGATGATCGAAGAGTATGATGATATTCATCATCGACTTAAAGAATAAATTAGTGCCCGGTTTTTTTTCAAATCGTCACTAAGTGCCAATTGCAGACATTTCAACTTTAAGGCTTTAAAGTCCGCTTTTAGGCGTTAGCAGAACGCCACGCGCATGCGCGCGAACTTGTGAGCGTCGCAGGGGACGCAGGCCCCAAATGACGCGGATTGTTATATTTGATCTTACCAATGCGCTTTAAGCCGATGAAGTGTGACCAGATATGGAATTTGAATGATGAGCTCTAAACGAATCATCATGCTGCCACTGAACATCATCTCAAAAACCATTGTTCCTACCGTTGATGCTAACCCAATATAACCAAAGACAATACAAGCATTTAAACCCCAGTTTTTTCCAAAAAGTAACCCGTACGCGCATAAACCGTTTACGAAAATCACTGCTGCTATCACCAAGGGCATTAATGCCCATGCATTACCCTTGTATTCCAGTCCGAACATTGTGTACGAAGAACTGAAACCGAAAATGAGTGACCCGAAATAAAAGAATGGTACAAGCGCTCCCATAACAATAAATAACCAGCCAAAAATCTTTATCCAAAGAGGAATAAGAGATTTTCTAATCTCCGGCTTATCGATACTCGCCTCTTGTTCGTTTAGTACAATTTCCATTTGTTACTCCGAAAAATATAACGCTAAGCTAAGGGGCGCGAATGTGCGGCGAAAATGGCGAAGCCGCCGCGCGTTTGCGTCCCAACGAACGAAGTGAGTGACTTTAGCGCTTTGTTAGCCACACACTACTCCACAAGG
>NZ_JAJHOG010000024.1:0-16958 GCF_020819615.1 Rheinheimera sp. UJ51 | reverse complement strand
ATGAAGCCATTGTCGAAGCTTGTAGTGAAGCTTGGAATAGCTTTATCAGCGATACCGCGAGGGTGATCAAGATGTGCACAAGAGATTGGGCGGTACTGAACAGACTTTAAGATGGAATGGTATCAGACCCCCTAAAGCCGTTGGCAAAGAATTACAAAATACAAAACACCCACCACTTAACTTCTAAACGCCTTAAATGGGTATTTTTCCAGACTATAAAAAAGCCAGTGAATTTCTATAGTAGTTAAAAATAGAAATACCCTAAAGTCTGAAATTTAGAAAGACAGAATTAAAAAATAATTTAATTTTTTTGCAATTCCGATCCGCTACCGATCCGCAGAGAAAATATAAGAATTTGTAGAATTTCAGAATTGACGTAAGTCATTGAAAAGAATGGTGGCCCCAGCTGGAGTCTCACCAGACGTAATAAATACGTTTTGGGCTGCCAAAACCCCTGTAAAACTGCGTTTTTATATCAATTTTTACACTTTATGTTGAGTAAAATAAAAGGTGTAATAAATGAAAACAGTTCCGTCTACTTTTGCCTTCACTGAGAAAAGAGTTCTCTCAGTGGCGGCCCAAATTAACACACGTCGATACTCAGATCAAAATCTTGCAAACTTAAAACTAGTGGTTACCCCTAAAGGCACTAAAACATTCTATGCGATGTTTAAGGTGTCAGGACAAGCTCGTTCAGTAAAAATTGGTTCAGCAGCTGAAGTTTCATTATCACAGGCAAGAGCCCGAGTAATAGAAATTATTAATTCTGAAAAAGAAAAGCGTAAAAGAACCTTTCGGCCACCAGACTTAGTTCAATTAGAAACACTAGAACGCTTATCCGGTTTTACTGTTAATGATGCTTATTGTGCTTACTACGATAATCATTTAAAGCATCGTAAAACTACAGGAAATAGGCAACATGCGTTGCATCATACTTTTAAAAAATATCTAGAGCCGATTCTTGGGAAATTAGATGTTAAAGAATTAAACCGGAAGTGGTTGGCAAAGTGCTTGAAAAATATCTATCTAGAAAAAGATTACAGTATTCATAATAAGTGCGTCAGTGTGTTGAAGGCGATGTTCAATTATTGCTTGGTATATGAAAGTGATTATCCACTTGAATTTAATCCAGCATCTCTTCTGAAAAAAGAAACGGGGGTCGTGAGAAGTCGTTATTTATCGATGCAAGAAATCGTAAATCTTCTTCAGGAATTGAATGATCTGAACCATCCAACATTTACCGATTTATTTAAATTAGCACTCTTTACTGGCGCTAGGATTGGGAATATAAAAGCGATGCGCTGGGATGAAATTGATCTTAATAATGCCAGCTGGGTTTTACCTGCCATTAAAACAAAAACCAATAAAACGTACCATTTGCCCCTTTCAAGTCAAGCTCTGGAAATACTCAAAAAGCGATATCAAGAGACCCCAAACAGCGTATATGTTTTTGCCAGTGAGCGCTCAGCCACTGGGCATGTTATGGGTGGGGAAATGGTTTGGAAAAAAGTGATAATTAAAGCTGGTTTGTATTCAAACAACAAAAATTTTCGTATTCGAAAACATGACTTGAGGCGGACATTTGCAACTCTGCAAGCGCTTAAAGGCGTTGATATTAATACTATCAGCAAGACACTCGGGCATACCGATATTAAGCACACTCAAGTCTATGCCCAAATAGACACCGCAAAATCAAAAGCAGCAATAGATCTTGCATTCAGTGACCTGCCAATACTATGCAAATAGAGTGCTTTAGCGAAGCGTTAATGTCACATTTTCTATAAGAAAAGGTGTAAAAGCGTTTATGCAATAAACCTTCAAAACGCGCAATAGCGGTGGGGCGAATGCCCCGCTGCTATGGAGCAGGCGCATGTACGGCTGGCCCGTACTACCCCCTAAATCGTTTTGCCCCTTAGGGCAAAATTTAGGCAGATACTCGATAGAGGAGAAGCCTAAACCCCGGCCGGTTCGAAGAATCGGTAGGTGAGGTGCAGCCGGAAAAAATGCGTAGCATTCGGCGAACCCACACCGCGAATTTCGGGGGTAGTACGGGGCAACGCCCTGAACATGCGCCGCGTGGTTTACAGTGCTAGCGCCAACGGCGCGTAAAGCCAATCCAGCCTCGAGAGGCTAGGAGTGGCGGGCACTGTAGACCACATGTCTTTGCTGCGAAGGCAGCAGAGGCATCCTGCAACGCAGGCGGGCTTGCGATAATCATCGCAAGTGGCATTCAAAGACAGGCTGGGGTTCATCTTTCGATGAAAATTATAAGGTGTTTGTGATGAAAACGCATAATTTGCGTTTAGCGGCTTTAACTATTTCTGAACACTAACATCAGAATAGGAAGCTAAGCAGTATGTCCAATGACATCACCGAGCAATACCCCAGATATTTCGCTATTGATATGCAATATCGCCATGGCGTAAACAACACGCAAATTGGCAAATCCCGCCGTGAGCTCACCATGACATTAGTAGGGCGGTTTGGACTGACAAGCCCAATCATTATCGAATGGCTTTATGGCATTTCGAGAGCGCAGGCACTGGTGCATCTTAATGCGCTGACAAAGCAGCAGTTAGTCGAAGTGGTCAAAACGCATCGCTCACCTGATGACCGGGTTTATATACTATCTAGAAGCGGAGCAGCCTTTGTCGAACAACTGACTGGGATGCCCGTGTATTTCAGGTCAACTAGCCATCCCGAATTACGGGTTAATTTAAATACCGTTTATCACGATATCATTATGCAGTTTGTCATTCTGCTTGGCATGCCACAAAGCATCTTAGGCAATCATCACTGCCAGGATATCTGGACGTGCTTTTTAACGGATTTAGAAGTGAGAAAGCTAAGCAAGTCTGGAAGCTGGCGAAATGTTGATGCGATTGTACAAGAGCAAGATGGGTGCATTACTGCAATTGAAATGGAGCATAGCTTTAAACAGCTAACAACCCGCAAAAGCATTTTGCAAAAATACCTGCAGGACATTAACAATGGCTACTATCAAAAAGTGATGTTTTTTTCGCAGAAACTTGATGTGTTAAATGACATGAAGCGAATCAACGGTAAAGTGATTTCGTTTTTACAAAGTACCAAAGGGCCTGAGCGCATTACTGAGCAGGACGCAGATATTCTAAATGGTGCCTTGGTTTACCGCAGTAAATATTGTGATGAGATACGCCAGCGTTTTTACTCAGCATAAAACACAATAATGCCAGCTTTATGCTGGCGTTATTGAGGCACGTCCTTGTACCCAGTAAGAGTCCTTTCACCGGTTATGCCCTGACTCGGCATCCCATCGGGGAGCACATAAATGTGCTTGTGCACGCAGACATTTTGCTACGCACTACCCACAAAGTGCAGCCTAATGCACTTGTTCGCTTAGAGTTAACTTTCGTTAAACGTCGTTAGGCGCGACCTTCTAATACCATTTTCGCGATAGATGGGGAGTATTGAATGCGAACCGGCAGTGGCCTCATGTTTAAGATAAGTGTTACGAATTTAATTAAGTGCTGAGAAGGGGAATTGTGAGTTGGATAAGGATTATAAGTTATTTAACAGGTTACTTAATAAAAAAGGCGACCAAAGGTCGCCTAGGGGTTAACACGCAGCTTTGTAATGCCAATAAAGCTTAGCTGCAGCAAAATAGACATCAGGTGCAACAGCAAACAGTTGTTCAAACTCTGTTGAGAATGCCTGACAAAAATCAGCCATGTGACGTTCATATTCACTCAACACAAAAAGCATTTCGTCGTCCTTAACAAAGTTATGAAATGCAAACTGCTCTTGTATTGAACTGCTGATATAGAGCCCGGTAGCGCTGCCCTCAAGGCTGTGGCACAACACAATGTACTGGCTTGGGTTGATTTCACCATATGCATTTAACTCGGCATACAATAATGTGCGTTGTGGCGATAGCGCTAAGATATTGCTGTGCTTGTTGCTGTTAAGATTTTGATGTAATGACATGACCTCTCCGTTAGTTAATGTGTGTTACATCAATAACTAGTATCGGAGAAAGGGAACTTTGGTAGATTTTTTAGCTATTGCTAAATAGTGTTAATGTGAGACTGCATTTTTTCAAACTTGTACAAAAGTCTATGGCATTTTTTACGTCTTTCGAATTTACAGTTGAACAATTAACGTCCGTTATTGCTCTTGGCAATTAACTGAATAGTCGTTAGAGTAAATATTAAAAGGTTATTAATATCAATCTTATAAGCTTCGTGAGCCTTCTAATTTGCAGCATTAATTAACTTGATCGACAAGCCCGCCAAACCAGCTAAAGAGCATCTTATACGTTTTAAATTCTTGCTCATAAATATACTGAACGGTGTTATCAATACTGATCACCGATACGCGCAACCCGGAGGGTCCTTTTGATATGTGGGGGAGTGTTATAAGGTTTCTGCCCGCGCGTTTCCAAACGAAAAGCACTTCCTGAAATTGCTGTTCATTGACGACGTGTTGTTTCATAAATACCTTCCTTATTTTGTTCTTGTAATGTAGCTAATACGTGACGTTTTTCCAGTACATTTAAGGTTTTTAATGTCGAAGGCTTTAAAGCATGACGCAATCCGCTATACTGTTTTTATATACAGTTATTTGGGGCGTGTTATGTCATCAGAACTCCTTGGTAAGGTTGAGTTGGGTCAGCCAATATTTTTACCTCTATATGGTCATCAGATTTCCGCAGGGTTTCCTTCACCTGCACAAGACTACATAGAGCAAACGCTAGATTTAAACGAGCTTTGTATCCGCCATCCTGCGGCCACCTTCTTGGTTAGAGTCAGTGGCGATTCAATGAAAGATGCAGGCATTTTAGACGGTGATATTTTGGTGGTTGACCGCTCGGTGAGTGCGACTCATGGCGATATTATTGTTGCTGCATTAAATCAGGAATTTACGGTTAAAGAGCTTTGCTTAAAGCCAGTAAGGCAGTTGCGTCCTCACAACAAAGCTTATCCACCAATCCTACTTAAAGAGGACGATGAGTTTGAAGTGTTTGGTGTTGTTATTAGTGTCGTAAGGAAAATGACGCGCTGATGAGTAGTTGCTTTGCCCTTGTCGATTGCAATAACTTTTATGCTAGTTGCGAGACTCTATTTCGGCCTGATATTAAAGGTAAACCGATTGTTTTGTTGTCCAATAATGATGGCTGTGTGGTAGCGCGCTCAAAAGAAGCAAAGGCGCTGGGGATAAAAATGGGCATTCCCGCCTTTGAATTAAAATCACTCATTGCTAAAGGCCAGCTTCTAACTTTTTCATCAAATTACACGCTTTATGCTGACATTTCCGCAAGAGTAATGAGTACCTTGGAAATGCTCGCACCAGCGCTTGAGGTGTACTCCATTGATGAAGCGTTTTTAGATTTAACCGGCGTTTCACATTGTATGGATTTAACCGACTTCGGTAAAACAATCCGCAACACCATTCAAAAGCATATCGGCATGACGGTTTGTGTTGGCATTGCTCCGACAAAAACGCTATCAAAACTGGCAAATCACGCTGCAAAAAAATGGAGTAAAGCTGCTGGCGTTGTCGATTTAACCAATACCGTTCGGCAGCGCAAGCTCATGGCTCTTCTGCCTGTGAGTGAAGTATGGGGTATTGGAAGTAAACTAACGGCCAGGCTTAATAAATTAGGCATTCATACCGCACTAGACTTGGCTGATGCCAATCCATCCTTTATAAAACAGCAATGCTCAATCGTTGAGGCTAGAATTGTTGCAGAGCTTAACGGCGAGTCTTGTTTAGCGCTTGAGCATGTTGCACCGACTAAAAAACAGATTATAAGCTCGAGGGCCTTCGGAGAGCGCATAACCAGCAAGCCTAAGATGCATGAAGCTGTAAGTGAATATATTAGCCGAGCTTGCCAAAAGCTTCGAAAAGAGCAGCAGCAAGCTAAGCAGCTTACCGTTTTTATCCGCACCAGTCCCTTTAGTGACAAGCAACGTGAACCCTATTATGGAAACAGCATAAGTAATCAACTTACCCATCCAAGCAGTGATACTAGAGATTTTCTTACGCTGGGAAGCCGACTTTTAGACAAGATATGGAAAGATGATTATCGTTATGTGCGGGCAGGGGTGATGCTTACTGATTTTTATGATGAAGGCGTTTACCAAGTTGATTTGTTTGAACCAGAGCCGCCAAGCTATCAAAGCAAAGCGCTAATGACCATTATTGATACCATCAACTCAACGGGCACCGGAAAGGTGTGGTTTGCAAGCCAAGGTATTGCACAAGAGTGGAGCATGAAACGCGCCATGTTATCTCCACATTACACAACGAAATGGACAGATTTGCCGATCGCACGATAAAAAAGTATTGCGATCATTTAATCTCAGCTTCGTGCCAAAAGCGGAAATTAACTGGAATCTGATTAAATCGGCGTTTTTCACTGAAAGCGGGCATTCGCCCAATAACTGCTCAGAATGCTCGCGAAATTTTCGAGTGGTTATCTAACACATAAGCTGAGCGTTCATGTTTATGGGCAATGCCCTAACAAACTTATTTGTAGCTCTTAGTTGTTCTGTTTTACCATAGATAATCAGCAGCACACGCTCACAAGTGCGTAAACTTGCCATCAATTTCATAAGCCAAACCGAAATTCGAATAAGTATGAGTTGATAAATTAAATCTCGCTCAATCCATTTAATTGCTGATGATTTGGTTTTCGGTGCAACGGTTTTCATTTCGAGCTTTTTAATTGGCTCCAGTACTATGACCGGGCTTTTTATGCTCTTCTCATTTGATACCTTGGGAGAACTGCTTTACTAAAATAATTAGCCTGCATCGTTGCAAAATAGTCTGTGATGCATAACACGCAGCTTAAAAACACTGTGGAATCAGCGAAGTAATTAGGGTAAGCCAAGCGCAATTCCGAAAACTTTGGGGTAGATACCATCGCAACGACAACGGAACTGTTGCCTGAGTGAATGAGTTCCTCATTGGCATACGCTTTCTCTGCCTCTTCATCCCCAGGTGGGAAGGTTTGTGCGGTGACTTCCGATTTCTCCAAATCAATGGTTATCAGTACGTACCCTTCACCACCATTTGTTTGATGCTTTTCATCGACGATATTGAGTGAGTTAGCAAAACCGTCAAATAGCTGCACCACATTTAAAGCGGCCAAACAATCATTACACTGTTTCATGGCTATGTAAGGTAATGAATCCCTGTCCAAAAGCGCTTTGCCAAACTCAGTTTTCATTTGATCGCTATAAAACTTGAATCGCGCACGGTGATTAAAGTTAACAAAGCCCTTAACCTTGTCCATGACGTCAAAGTGGGAGCTAAGCTGAATAAAAAGACTAGACCACTCAGGAGAGCCCTGGTTTGTTTTTAACGATTGATTGGTAAATAAATCTACAATTTCCACGGCGGTGGCCCAGCAGTGCTGAATAGGAGTTCGCAGCTGAACCTCGACGAAACGCTCAGTACCATCAGCGCCTGCAAACTTGCCAATAATATGAACGCTTCGATAGCCATCAGCCTTGGCGTCCTTAATGTAGTCGTTAACCTTACAACCGTTATCATCTAAAATTTGGAACTCAGGTCTTTTTCTGAGCTCTTTAAGGGCTTTATAGAGAGATTGTCGGTCTCGAATAATCACCCGGCATCCGCCAATATCATTCATTTTATAGAGGCTCATCTTTGGGTAGCGGATTAGTTTGCCATAAATTGACGCAGTCCTTTTCATGCGCCGTGCGAACAGTGCATTTTTATCAATGGGGATCACAATGCTTGATAATAGATCTAAAGCATTTTTAACGGGCTCCTCATGGGCCTGCCTCCAAAATGAAATTACTTCCATCATATTTCTAAGTGCTTCATCTGAAAGGCTATCAAAGACCCTCAAATCGTCTCCCGCTCTTGCTATTTTCTTTCCCGTATATTGCACAAACAAGCTCTCTTTAGGATAGATGATTAGGGTTTTGATTTTGTCGCCTGACGTCTATTTTCCAGTTTTAGTCTGCCAAGTAAAATGTCACCGCAGTATAGTGGCAATTGAATCGACCAAAACCCACCGATTCGAACTGTGGAATTTCTTTTGAAGCTCATACCCAGATTCTATGTTATTGAATCTGGGATTTCGATCTGTTTTAAATTCCATTTTATTCAAAAGAGACTTGCGCTTATTTTTAGCTGTATTTTAAATGGCATTAAGCTAGAAATAGGTATTGCTCATTCACTGATTTCGCTTTCCCACTCATCTCTTGTAGAGTTAATTTTTTTTGCGATATCTCTACAGTATTTCCTATCATTTGAATGTAAGTAGTTCCAGTATTCCATTATACCTAAATTTGACTCTTCATAATGCTGTCTAAATAGGTATGTAGATAGAACTGCTGGTTTGTGAGGATTCTCGTTAATATCTGGAATCCAGTATTTATCCCTAGCTTCAAGCAGAAAATTATTTTTTTCTAAAAAACAAAATAACTTAGCACCAAACATACTGTGACGAATTTTGATATTTGGACTTTCCAGCTTATATGAATCTAATATGTAGTTGAAGTCAAAAACTTCTCTCTTGTGTATATCAGTCTCACACAGAATCGGACATTCATTTATTATAAATGAAACTTCACTTACCACATCTTCTTTAGACCTACATTTTACAGCATAAATAAAATGACTTTGATTCGGGGAACATGATGTAATAATTACTGACTGACTTTTTCTAAAAATTTTTTTAGCTTCATCTTCAAAATAGCTATCTTCAAAATCGTATTTATTAAAAAAATCCTTAATCTCTTCTTCGCTCGAGAAGATTTTATAAAAGTGTCCAAACTCATTCATGTGCCATTCAATTAAACTAGAATCATCTTGAATTATATGAAAGTTATGCTCATCATAAATTGTGGTATCTACTACTATAAATCCCATAAATCCTCTATTTACTTCGCGCGTATACAGCACTTTGCTAATGGGCAGGTGCGTAATTAAATAACTTATTAAAGTACTCAATCTAAGGAGAATCCAATGTTGATCTGTACAAGCAAAAATTGAACCTTCGCTAAGCACCTTTCTTTATTTCAAAGTTCTCTGGGCTGAGATAGCAAAGACCACTATGCCTTCTGGTCATATTGTAATCAACTTCAATACACTCAAAAAATATTAACGCAACATTTCACTATCCGTTATTGGCTCATTCTGAAGTGCTTCAACCTTCAATGGTTTTTACGTAAGGTTTATTACCGCTATCAGCAAGGTCAACCTGGTTGCGCCCTGCACCATTACGCGCTTTGGAGTCATCAAAAACACCTTTTATTAGCACTTATGGTTGGTTTCGCGGTTAAGAGGATATTCGCAATGGCATTATGATGCTTAGGGATTTCTGCTTATCGCTCTTAGCAGTAAATGGCAGAAATTAGGTAACAACAAGTTGTCAGTGAAACGCCTCTATGAGGCGCAGAAAGGCCATATTGCTTGCGCCAAGGACGCATGTCCAAATCCCGCAAACCCGCGCCATATATGGATTCTATGTGCGCCAAAATCACCATAAAAGTAAGTGAATTACAAACTCAGCATCAACACTGAGTAGCAGTAGCAATAATCATCATCCATATTGTTCCAGAAGGAATTTAAGTAGAAACATATCACACCGCACTACAGTATTAGCGATCACACACAAAACCTCTATGGGGCTCAGAAAGGCCATAATACTTGCGCCAAGGACGCATGTCCAAATCCCGCAAACCCGCGCCACATATGGATTCCATGTGCGCCAAAATCACCATAAAAGTAAGTGAATTACCAACACAGTATCGACACTGAATAGCAGTAGTAATAACCACCTACCATATTGCTCCAGAAGGAATTTAAGTGTGAACATATCACACCGCACCATAGTATTAGCGATCACAAAAAAAACGCCTCTATGAGGCTCAGAAAGGCCATATTGCTTGCGCCAAGGACGCATGTCCAAATCCCGCAAACCCGCGCCACATATGAATTCCATGTGCGCCAAAAATACTAAGGAAGCAGGCAAACTACAAACACAGCAGCGGCACTGGATGGGTAGCCGCAATAACCATCCGCCTTAATATTTCAAATGAATTAGTGTGCACATTTTCTACCGTACAGAGACGAAAAAGTTTGTACACACAGTTTAAAAGTACGCGTTTGCCATGTGGTGGTTAATGTCTTCTGGTTAGTGCTATATCGACAAATTTTAGTCATTCATCCTGGTGCATCGAGCCGATTAGTGAACAAACTATATTGTTCGAGCTTCGGCTTTATTGTTGTCGTTGTGAACAAATTTTATTGTCATTAACAGGTAACGTTTCAGCCATTCTTCCTATCACTTGTATGAAGTTGACGCTAAACCTATACTCGATTATTGTCCTTCTGAGGTTGCCTCAGTAAAACCCTCAATCAAGTGGCTGCGGCATTTTCTTAAAATTTCTGGCAAGGGAGAATTGAAATGGAAGCTCTATGGTTAATACCTGCGGTGATATTAACAGTTGGTCTGGTTCTTGTTTGCTACAAACAGCGCAAGTCTGGTTAACTGGCTCAATCTAGCCTCATGTGGTGACTGCTTTATGCCGGGTTGTGCTAATGGTGTCTTACAATAAGCCTGACTTCTACTGTTGCTAAAACGTATGGGTTAAAAACGAACCAGACGCTGCGCTTGCTCTCAGTAGATTAGTTGTCAGCTAAACTCAGTAAAACAGGCAAAAAATAATTGCTTTGTAGGTCTGTGTTTCGCTAAAACCTTTTTTCAGTTTTGAATTATTTTGAATTATTTTGAATTATTCAACGGCCATCTATCTAAATTCCGTACATATACATCCCCCCATTTAAAAAACAGCTTGCTATTCAAACGAAAATAATTAAGTTCGGATAAGCACTCGTGCTGAGCATTATCGACAATTCGCTGCAAAGCCGGTGTAAGGATGTTGCACTTTAATCTGTTAAGGAGAAAAAATTGGGATTGTTCAACTGGTTTGGCGGTTTTTTGAAAGCAGTACAAATTTATGGTTGCCAACTGCTGGGCGGTGTTGTGGTAATCGCGATGATGAGCCCTTTAATAAAGTTGGCACTGATAGAGTCCGATGAAGAGCGTTTTTGTTATTTGGTCTCTGTGTTAATTACGATCAATATTTGGGGTTGCATTGGTTACTTTTTTTATAACATTCATGCCAAGACTAAAGGTTATTCAGTTCTATATGCGCTGCTGTATCCGTTTTTCTATGCGCCTGTTGCGGCCAAGTGGTATCTAAATCGTCACCACTAAACAGTATCAATCATGAAAGAAAAATCACTTTAAATAAGTCTCGGCATAAAAACTGAGATTTTTTTATTTTATTTTTCTAAACGTAAAAAATTTGCCTTACCTGGGCACATCTTTTTCTGAAACGAAATATTAATGGAGCTTCAGAAATGACCGATGTAACTCAAACCTTAATAAACAATATGGAATTAGCACAGGTTATTATTAACCAAGAGTTTAATGTTAACGATGAAGGTCTCGGTTATGAGCAGTTAGACCTGTTTCCTGAGAGCATTCATAAGGTACGAATTAAGAAAGTCGCAGCTCGGCTTTTGAATATTACCGATGATGCTAACTTTGTGGCCGGTGTTGTCGCAATGCTAAACAACGTTTACTTGCCCCAGAGAATCTATAATGATGAATGATAATGGGAAGTTGCTGAAGTGTCTGAAGTTTTCAAATGCAGCATTATTTGTATTTTGATCGACGGCAATTGCGGGATCGATCAGTGTTAAAGCACATCGATAAAGGTGATTTGCTGTAGCATGGTACTGCAATTGGCATAAGTTGGTGCTGTAGTTATAGCAATCATTAATATCAAAGACTGTTTTGAGCGAATAGCAGATATCCATCACCGCACTATAATCCATATGCCAATGTCTGCTTTACTGCAAAACCGGACATTGAGTCCGGTTTTGGTTACAAATTACCGATCTATCGGGCTCGATGTCCCAGATGAATGTTGCCCTATGACATGCGTGTATATTTGAGTGGTTTTCAAATCTGTATGCCCTAACAACTCTTGAACCGTGCGTATGTCAGTGCCTGCTTTGAGTAGTTGCGTAGCAAAAGAATGCCTGAAAGTATGCGCAGTGATGTGCTTTTGAACGCCTGACTTTTTTACAGCAAGTCTTAATTTCTTGGTAAGTGACGTCCAGTGCAAATGATGGCGGCATGAATACCCATCTACAGGATGCTTGCACCTGACTGACGAAGGGAAAATAAATTGCCACTTAAAATCAGATATCGCATAGGGATATTTGCGTGCCAGTCCCGCAGGCAGACTGGTTTTTCCTTCTCCTTCGCAAAGGTCTTTTTCATGAAGTTCACGCACTTTTTCAATTTGAGATTGAAGTGGCACAACCAGCTTATCAGGCAGCATAGTGACACGGTCTTTTCCTCCTTTGCCACGAAAAACAAAGATGTTTTTTGATTCAAAGTCGACGTCCTTAACTCGCAACTTCAGCAGCTCAGCTTTTCTGAGTCCGCAGCCGTATAAAAGTGAAAACATCAGTTTATAGCTACCAGATAGTTGATTAATCACACTAATAGCTTCGTTATGAGACAAGACAGTTGGCACTCTTTTAGGCGCGCGGGCTTTTATCGTATCGGGCAGTAAAGTCAGCTCTCTTTTAAGGGTATGTTTGTACATGAATACGATAGCGCAGAGCGCTAAGTTTTGAGTGGACGCAGTCACTTGTCTATTTACGGCTAAATAGGTTAAGAAATCAGTTACCTCCTGCTCTCCCATGTCTTTTGGGTGCTGTTTTTTATTGAATAAAATGAAGCGTTTTATCCACAGTAGATACGTTTTTTCAGTTTGAATTGAGTAATGTTTAGTGCGCATAACCTGCCTAATACTTTCAAGGAAAGGTGAGCGAGCCATATTAATCCTCCTGTTGAATATCGAGTGTATTACTGAGAAGTCTCAGTAATATCCATGATAAACAGGGCTAAATTAACCTAGGCTGTTGATATTGCTTATGTTTGCTCTGTTTGGAGGTGGGGTGTTACTGAGACTTCTCAGTAACATGGTAAATTTAAAGTGAATTAAATGCTTGGTTGGCTTCTCAAGTTATTGATTTTCGGTAAACTCATAGGTATAAATTTATTTTACCTCTCGGGTGTTACTGAGAGGTCTACATAATAACTGTTATATGCGAAGGGATGTATGAAGAAACAATATTTGAACTTCGATGACTTAGAGCAATCTGATCAAGAATTCTTCATTAATGATTCGTGGTGCGACTATTGTAATAAAGCTGATTTAGGAATTACCAAACCGAAAATCTATATTCTTGATGAAAAACAGTACCTTGAAGGTAAGTGTAAGGTTTGTGATCAAAAGCAAACCACTGAAGTTGTTGTTACATACTTAAATAATCAAGATAAGAAGTAGTGAAATTGCATATAACAAGTTGCTCAATTTCGTTACGGCCACAAAAAGCGTGGCCTCCACTGGACTGCCTACGCTTCGCTGCGGCAGCCAATTAGCAAAGCGTTATATTCCGAGCCAGGAACAGAGTACATTGAAAATTCTAAGGATATTAATTATATGGAGTTTGTTTATGTCAGTAGCTGCCGCTGAAAACGTCTATTTTACCGCTCAAGGCAAGCAGGATGGTAAACCAGTCATCTACCGCAGTATGAAAAAAGTACCTGAAGGCCAAAAAGAATCTGACTATCCTACCCTGATAAATATCTATTGGCCTTTCGAAGTGGATGCAAATAATGGTATGCCTGATGCACAAACAAACGAAGACCAAATTACGTTTGAAAATGCGCTAGACCAACTTGATCAGAATGGCGTGAGTCATTTAATGCTTGTTGTAACTGGTAATGGCAGAAAAGAGTGGATTTGGTATGTCAAAGATGAAGAGGAGTGGATGATTAAATTAAACGAGCTACTTTCTGGTCATAAAGTATACCCAATCGAGATTGAGATAAATCAAGATCCAGAATGGTCCACCTATCATGATTTTGTTTCTGGAGTTCAGGGAATATAACAAACAAATTTTATCGCCAGCAAAAAACGCTGGCTGCGACGTCAACCCGCTGCGCGGCTTTCCGCGCTAAATTTGAACGTTAGAAGAACTATGAAACATCTGATGATAATCCCAATTCTGGGGCTAGGCGTAATACACGTAGTAACTTGGTTTGGTATTTTGCCGCCGACTTACTTAACTATTGGTTTGTCTGCTGCATCTGTAGTTGTATTGTTCGTCGGGATAATTTCTGTAAAAAGTTATGCTGATCGCACCGGTGAGAATTTAGGAGAGAAAGTTCTAGGAAATTTGAGTATTAAGCCCTTTTTGTTTGGTCTAGTCGTATTGGCGTACTTCTTCTTTAATTTTTTCTATAGTGCTTCAATGGGCGGAATTACTAAAATCGAAAATGGTAAGTATTTTGCCATGAAGGAACCGACCAAAGAGAATTATGAGATTACAGAGTCTGAATACAATGAACGGCAACCTCACCAAGTACGCGCCATGACTGGACACCCATTAGTATTTGGAATAGTTGGTTATATCATGTTTAGTGTGAGTCGTTCCTCTAACAAGCCAAGCAAGAATGACGCACAAAATACGCGCGCCTCTTCTTGACGCGTTAAGTTTTGAATCATGTATCGAGCAATTATTCTTTTATTATTAATATCTAAGGCGGTTATGGCTGAAAATGTTGAAGTAATAGATGTTGAGACCGGGGATGTTTCTACTGTGTCGTCTGATCAAATTGGGCCTGGGATGGTGCGGGTGAGCTACGAAGGAAAAGAATATTGGGCCGATAGCGCCCAACTTCAACAAAACGAATATCAACATGAGCCTTTTCAAGGGGAAATGAAAACACGGATAGAATCTATCATGAACAACCTGTCGGAGGTTTATTCTCTTAGTTATGAAGAATGGGAGGATGGATTCAGGAGAGATCAACACCCTATAAATGAAATAGTAATTTGGGAACGCATAGTATCTGTGTACAAACACTTTTCTAATAGAGCATCGAGTTTGGCGAGTCGGAAGGAAATTTATTCGGTAATAGTTACCTGTTCATATAGTGAACCCAATCAGGTTTTAAACCAAGTTTCACTTAATGAGCTCACGGAAGAAGAGGCAAGGGAGATTATACGTGCTTACTACCAAAAAACTTAACAAACCGCTGCACACCGACACATACTGCTACGCTCGTTTTTGTGTGTCGCTGCGCGCCACTTTACACAAAAACGCTCTCCGCAGTAAGTGCGGGTGAGCGGGGCGTTAGGTAACTTACAAATATGGATCGACTAACCATTTTTATATTTGCCTTTGCTCTGTCAAGTTGTAGTGCGGGATCTGGCCATCGCAATGTGTCTTCAATTGTTCAGTCAGATAAAGCGGTAATCGCTAGTTTGGCTAATGAACTTCAACGGGAACATATGGCAGGTACTTTTGATGGACTGGTTCTGGTTGCTCAGAGTAACGTTGCTTTATTTAAGAGTGCTTATGGTTATGCCGACAGAGAAGATTCTGTGAAAAATAGCGCTGTTACTATCTTTGATATGGGGTCAATTGCGAAAACATTTACCGCAGCTGCAGTGCTTCTACTTGTCGAGAATCAAAGGTTGCAGCTTTACGACACGATTGGAAATTTTTATCCAACGGCGCCTGACGAAGTGAAGTCGATCACAATTATGCAGCTCTTGGGGCATGCAAGTGGTTTGGATAACTTTCACAATGATTCTGACTTTGAATTGATGGATAAAGCTCAGGCTGAACGCAGAATCTTAGCTATGCCGTTAATTGCAAAGCCGGGTGAGAAAATCGCATATTCCAATGCTGCCTATACGCTGTTGGCGGCTATCGTCGAGAAAGTGAGCGATAAACCTTTTCAAGATTACGTCCACGATAATTTATTGACCCCGTTAAATTTGAAGAGCACCGGTTTCTATCAAGATCAACGAGTTTCATTAAATAACCTAGCTCGTGGCTACGGAGGAGATGACCAAGGCCGTACCACCTTTGAAAAAGGCTTAACCTGGGCGCTCATTGGTGCCGGTGGTATGGTTACGTCAATTGATGATTTAGCTGCTTGGTCTTCTGCTCTTAGAAACGGAACAATATTCCCTGCTGGGTCGTCGAACTCAGTTTTTGCTAAAGCAAATGAACGGTGGTTGTTAGGTAGTTTAGCGCAGGTCGAAATCAGTGGTGAATCCATCATTCAGATGGGAGGCAGCACTGATTATGGCTACACCGCTCTAATTCAGTTTGTTCCGAATCGAAATCTCTTAATCATACTGTTGCTAAATGCACATGACAGTAAATATAAAAATGCCACGCATCATCGGCTAAGTAGAAATCATATAATGCCCATATTGCTTGGCGAGGGCGAAGAGTTACCTAACAATTCAATGCAGCCGACCGCTAACGCGTCGGCTGATTGAGGCGTTAGGTATACATGGAAGTTTAGTGTCTTATGCCAATACCAAAGACAAAATTTAAAAGCATTTTTGAATATACTTTTTTAGGAATCATATTTCTTATTTGTGGTTTGGCACTTAATGAAAACTTGGTGCAACCTTTAGCTAAACAAGTAATAGTCTCTGTAATTTTTATTGCATGGGTTTCAATGTTTACATTTGGTTTGATTTTCAAAGAATCATATATTTTAAAGGCTTCTAAATTAAGTAAGCCTACATTGTTTTATATTGAGCAATTGGCATATTTTGCGTTGTTAATTATTAACAGTATTGTTATCTATGAAGCAGTGTATACCTAACAAGTCATTCAAAAGGACAAATAACAGTTGGCTGTTTGCTCCTTCGTCGCCTATTTTAGCCAACATGTTATTTGCCTCTTAATGAGGCGTTGGTATGACTCCCCACGTCAAGCAGATTGAGTAAAATCCTGCTCATTAAAGAACCTTTGTTTTGCTGTTAAAGCGAGTTAATGCATCAGATGAAGCTGGTAATGTTCGTCGGTTGTCA
>NZ_JAJHOG010000023.1:0-24732 GCF_020819615.1 Rheinheimera sp. UJ51 | reverse complement strand
GATCCCAAGCCCGACGATCGCTGATGCACTATTAGATAGGCTATTACACAACAGTCACCGAATAGAATTAACAGGAGAGTCGATGAGAAAACTAGACCAATCCGATCACTTAGCGTAAAACTATAGTTATGAAAAAGAACGGCTAACGGGTGATCGGATAACTCCGGGATCGCTGTTCGGAATCACCGAAATACGCAACCCCTCGTCTTAATACCTTGGACGCGCAAAATTGCTCGGCTTGCAACGTAATTGGGCGAATAATTAGCGGGTGATAGGCAAAGACCCTATCTTTGAAAGCGGAGTTAACAGCAAAATATGATGAGTGGATTTAATGGCCAATTTAAAAACGTTTTTCAGTATTTTTAGATCATTCACGTGGCTTTTTTAGTTCGGTCTCTAACCATGCCAGCAGCATTTTGCCATCTTTATCAATTCGAATGGGCATGGTTAACTCTTTAGGGTGATATCGGATCCCTGCATTCACAAAAATACTGTTTTCAACAATTGCCACTGCCTTACAGCCTGCATTTTGCAGTTTGACGTAACTTGACATCATTTCTACGATAGCATTATGGACAATACCTGCAGACTCATCAGGGTTTTGGAAAAGTCCCCACTCATTCATGCTCGATGCCAATACCAGAAGATCATGGGTAAGTTTTCTTACCCCTTCGATGTTAAACCCTTGTGAGTAATCACAGAAAATAATCTGTCCACTGACCGACAGTGAATAATTGCCATGCGCGGTGTCCATAAAAGTTACCCTACTGACGTTATAGCAATCGATTAATACATCATACAGAGTGAATACAATTACTCCACGTCAAATATAGAGCAGCTTGTAGCGTTAAAGCAAAACTCATCGATAAGACGTTTATCATAGTACGTAACAGCAAAGTCAGATGCGGCGAGATCACAGCGGAGCGGCGTTCTAGCCGAGCATGCGGCGGAGATAGCACCACGCTAGATGTGACATTCGTAGCCCTCGGTAGAAACTTTCTTAACATTACCTTGGCCGCAAGCTGCTATTGCCATTTTCGCATGTTTTTTCACTAATTCTGATGAGGTGAGCGTGTCTTTATTAAGGTGAGCGACGCAACCGTTAATGAAAACAAAAGTAGCCAAAACTATGCCTATTTTTAAAATGTTATCTATTTTTTTCAAATCACCTTTCCTTTTAAAAACATAGCCATGCCAATTGTTGCTAGCCAAGCGACCGCAGGCCATTTTGTTTAAGGCGCTTGTTGTCAGCATCACCTGACAACCCTTCTGGGTTCCTCTAAAAACCACATAATAAATGTACATTTTTTACAAACAAGCATTGATGCGCTTCTATTTGCCCAATCTAAATTTATAAATGTTAAGCTTGCGGTATTCAATTGTGCTTCTGCAATATCAAAATGCGGATGCCCGCAATGGCTGTACTTTGCGTTGACACCATTGACAGTATATTGATCAACACTTAAAGCTGCTGCTCCCTTTTAACCTTTGCTTAGAGTGTTAAAAAATGACATCGGTTTTGATCTAGCTTATAACGTTCCAACATGCCAACAAAACGAACGCAGCGAGTTGAGATCGGAATGATTGGCTTGTTAAGGTACGAGGCTGTTCATTTTTTAAATTCATTATTTTTGTAAAAGCTGTATTTACGCGAGTTGTGACTTGAGCTACAAAATATATCAATGTAACAGTCAGAAGCAGCCTTAAGTTGCCCACCATATATGCATACACTGAAAGCCGCTTTGCACCGAGTGTTACATGCACCTGACTAAGGCTTTGCATTTAAAACCATCTAATGTTTTGTGTTTGATCCTAAATGACGATTCATCATGATTGCCTTATCTCAAGCTCAAACTTGCTAAGTTAAAGAAGACCCCATACCCACCCTCAGCGTGTAAACGTCAATGTTTTTGGGAGTAACAGTAATGAGTACTCTGTTCTAATGTACACAATACAGGGGATAACAATAACTGAAGGAGTCGAACCTTCGAGGCATGCCCCTACACCTCACCGTATTACAACTTAACCCAGTTGACGGGAAACATTCGCCCGAATACAAACCTACCGTACTTCTTTACTCAATCAAATCTTCAGTCCAGTTTAATGCTTGTATCCTTACGTCAAGCTCACGGAACTGCTTAGCAAAGTCGTCAGCCTGTTTCTGAATACTCTTGACGTCTACAGCAGGCATAAACTTGATCTCTAGCTTTTTATAACGATCTTGAGAAACTGTAGCCTGTTTGGCTAACTCTCTATAGAGATCTCGCAAAGAAGCCAGCTGCTCTCGCTCGGCTAGGATGTCAGCCATTGTATTATTTTGCTCAAACTTTAAAACATTGTTTGTTTTATTTATTTTTTTTACCAATATAACAAGCTCTTTCGAAGCCTGATCTAACTCTAAAAGTAGCTCATTTGGATCTTCTGCAGGCTTTTCATCAACCTGGATCTTTGCATTCCTCAAGATCCGTTCTTTTAATTGGTTTACCTTTCTTTGTAAGTCGGCTCTAATACTTAATGCTTCTGCGAGTTTCAAATTTATCTCCTTAAAAGCCAAACGCTTTGATACTTTGCTAATTTGCTGCTGCAGCGTAGGCAGTCTGGTGAAAGCCACGCTTTTTTGGCCGAACGAATTTATGTGGATGCACCAAAAGATACAGTCTCAATTCCACATCCTAACGTGATTTTCAATGCCAACTCCTTTGAACCACCTAACACAAGCGATGTATGAGCAAAAGCCAACTGTTATTCGTTCTGATTCAACAGCCTGTTAGGTTATTTTTTAAATTTTTGACAATTAGATTAACTACCGCAACTAGTGAGATTAACACTGTGATAGCCCAAATAAAGAAGACTAAACCATAAATTGATGTATCGCCGTGAATTCCTTGAATATTGGTAGCAGATAAAAACACACCAACGATACTAACAGGGAGGACTATAAGACCAGCGATAGCATTGTAATATGCTACCTTATCAAAATACGATTTATACTTTCTATAACAAATGAGGCAACCAATATTGGCGCAAACAATAATAAACAAAATCAATTTAAGCATTAAACAAGTCCATTTAAATAATCAAAAATATAATTTTAATTAATCTCACAGGTCTTATGTTGATCTTTCAGTAGCATCTGCAAGGCTAAGTAAATTTATACTTATAAGTTTACCTAAAGTAAACAACTTGAAGGGCATGCTAAGTATTTAATTCACTTTAAATTCACCATAATGCTGCTGACTAACCAGCGGCATACAGGCCAATAACCGCTTTTAATACAAACTATTCTCCCTGAATAACCTTATTTCAGGCCATAACTTCATCGCTGTTGTCTTGCGATGGCGGTGCTTGGGGTAAGTCGTCGCAGTAGCGACGAAAATCAGCGTAATACTGACATTGTGCTTGAACAATCCATAGAACACGCTGGCGTTATGCGATATATTCAAACAGCAAAAAATAAACACAGAAAAAATAGTTTTATTGCAGGGTGTGGCAACTTAACACCCGGTTGGCGCAAAGCGCGACCCACCACAACTCAGGTTCAGGTTAATTACATAATTATAAAAAAGGTTGTTTTATGGCTATACGCGGAGAGTTCTCATCGAGGATCGGTTTTGTGCTGGCAGCGTCAGGTTCAGCTGTTGGTTTGGGAAATATTTGGGGCTTCCCATCGCAGGTAGCCAGTAATGGCGGCGCCGCATTCGTTTTAATGTACCTGCTCTTAGCGTTTTTATTGGCATACCCAGTATTGATGGCAGAGTTATTAATTGGCCGTGCCACCAAGTCGAATGTGGTCGATGCCTTAGGTCAGGTGTCGCGCGGTATTTCTGGCCGAGCAGTCGGGGTGATGGGCCTGATCACAGTATCACTGATTTTGGCGTTTTATGGCATTGTCGGTGGCTGGATGTTTTCCTATGCGCTGGAAGCCGTCGCTAATATTGCTGGTTTAACTGACTTGGCTAACTGGCTGGTCACCTTTTCGTTAGAGCGCAACCTGCTATTTTGTGCGTTCTTTATGTTGCTAACCGTGGGTATTGTCAGCGGCGGCGTGGTAGATGGTATCGAACGTTGGTCAGTTCGCTTAATGCCAACCTTGTTCGTCATTATGTTGTTGTTGTTTGCTTATGTTATGACGCAAGACGGCGCAATGGATGGTTTAAAAGTGTATCTGTTGCCTGACTTTGCCGAAGTGCTAAATCCTAATTTACTGATCAGCGCGATGGGCCAAGCCTTTTTCTCCATGTCGTTAGGGGTGGGTACTATGCTGATTTATGGCTCTTACGTGAGCCATAGTGAAAACTTACCGCGCTTAGGGGCGGCCGTATCCTTAATTGATATCGGTGTTGCGGTACTGGCCGGCTTAGTGATTATTCCTGCTATGTATGTAGCACTTAATAACGGTGTCGAAATTTTCAATGAAAGCGGTCAGTTGCTTGCTGAAGATACCTTAATTTTTACCGTGTTACCGTCACTGTTTAACACGATGGGCTTGGTCGGGTTGTTCGTTGGCCTAACGTTCTTCTTATTAATGTCGATTGCGGCCCTAACGTCGTCTATTTCAATGTTAGAAGTACCGGTATCTTATGTGGTTGAACACCAAAAAGTGGCTCGTAAGAAAGCGGTATGGTTGGTCGCGGCGATTATTTTTGTTGCTAGCGCGACTATTTTGCTGAACTTTGACAGTTTGTTTGGCTTCGTGATTACCCTAACTACGCGTTACAGCCAGCCACTACTCGGTTTAATGCTGTGTATTTTTGCTGGCTGGATCTGGCATCGTAATGACATTTTACAAGACTTAAAAACCGCCGATGCCAATGCCGAATACAGTTGGTTCTGGCGCATTTGGCCCTGGTATGTGAAATTTGTTTGCCCCTTGGTGATCGCGGTGATGTTTTACCGGTCGTTATAATGGCGATCTGCTAAGCTTATTTAACCAAGCCTAAGCCATTGCTTAGGCTTTTTTTTAATGGAGCCTTTTATGAATATCGGCTGTTTTTCAATCAGTTTAGCTGTAAAAGATTTAGCGGTATCACAAGCATTTTATGAAAAGTTAGGTTTTACGGTGTATGCCGGTGAGTTGGCGCACCGTTTTCTTATTATGAAAAATGGCGACACCAATATAGGGCTGTTTCAAGGTATGTTTGAACACAACATCATGACCTTTAATCCGGGGTGGGATCAACATGCGCAAGCGTTGCAAAGTTTTAAGGATGTGCGTCAAATTGCTGAGCAATTAACGGCGCAAGGCATCGAGCTTAGTCAACAGCAGTTGAAAAATGAACGTGGACCAGGCAGTTTTGCAGTAACCGATCCTGATGGTAATACTATCTTGTTTGATCAACACGTTTAAGCCGCAACAGGCCATTCTGGCTGCGTGTTGGTGTTAAGCTGGGTAAAGGGCGCTATTGCAGCCCATTGACGTTTTTAGCCTTGATAGCAGGGCGCGTGAAGTGGGCTTTAGTTTATTCTTCAGGGCTATAACTGGCGGGCTCGGTAAAGCCGGCAGCGATCACTTGATGACTTTCAGGTAACAGTGCGGAGATCCCGACTAATTCGATACCTTCTGCTTGTAGCTGCGGTAAGCGTTGCTGTAAAAAACGATAAGTCTCAGGGTAGGGGTGGCCGATAGCAATAGCGGTTTCATGGCGCCGGGCAATTTGCAGCAATTGCTTAAATTGCTTTTCTAGCGCTTGTTGGTTTTGCTCGTTATCCAAAAACACATGCCGCGATAAAATGGTCACGTTGTATTGTTTCGCATAACGGCGTGCGGTGCTCTGCGGTGTGGTAAGGCTATCAATAAAAAATAGCTGACGTTGTTGCAAATATTCCATGGTCCACGCCATGGGTTGCTCTAAGGCAGTAAACAGGCTACCCATATGGTTATTGATACCAATCGCGTAAGGAATGTCGGCCAGCGCTTGTTGCAGCGTCAGTTGCACTTGCTGTTTCGTCATCTCTTGCGTTAAGGCACCGGGGCCTAAACTGTTACGATTAGTGGCTTCCATCGGCATATGCAGCATCACGTCTTTTTGTAACATAAAGGCTTGTTCGGCCGCTTGTTTGCCATAAGGGGTATGCGGTAACACGGCGTAAGTTAACGGATAGGGTAATTCGACCATTTTCAGATCGTTACGTTGATAGCCAATATCATCGATGATAATGGCAATGCGGGGTGCTGCTGCGGTAACCGAGCTCACACAAAGTAAAACAGCAGACAGCAACAAACTCAAACGCACGACAACACTTTCCTTTTTAATGCCGGGACTCCGACAGCTTTAACACTTAAACAAATTATGGCGAATAGTAAGCGTTAAAGATGATTTTAAACAGTTATTTATTGGCGAGAAAGCCAGCTTAAGGGATTAACCGCTTCCCCTTTTTCGCGGATCTCAAAATATAACCCCGCGTCGGCTTGGCCACCACTGGCGCCGACCAATGCAATCGCTTCACCACTCGTTACCTGCGCTCCTGGTTGTTTTAACAGGTTTTGATTATGGCCGTATAACGACATAAACCCCGCACCATGATCTAATACGATAACCCAGCCATAGCCTTTTAACCAATCCGCATAAATCACACGGCCATCGGCAATAGCTTGCACATTACTGCCATTAATACCGCGGATCAGGATGCCACGAGAGGGCATACCCCCTTGCCGATTTTGCCCAAAACGTTGCAACAACTGACCTTTTAAGGGCCATGGAAAACGACCTTTACCACTGCTGAGGCCGCTCATATCTTTGTTGAGATCAGCAAGGCGGCGTAATTCGTTAATCGTATTTTGCAGGCTGCTTTCATTTTGGCGAAGGTAGCTAAGCTGATTGCCTTGTTGTTTCAGTAAGGCTTGTAATTGTTGAACCGAATCTTGTTGGCTGCTACGTGCACTTTGAAATTGTTGTTGCTGCTCTTCTAAGGCGCTTAATTCGCGCGCTAATAATCGCTGCTGCTCATCGAGTTTGGCCATAATGTGCGCCAAATCTTGCGCCGTTTGATTGATCTTGGCTAATTGCCGAATGCGCGCTTGGTTAAAGTACTGATAGTAAGTCAGTACGCGTTCTAATTTGCCGGTATCTTGTTGATTTAACAGCAAACGAGAATAATCATGCTGCCCCATACTGTAAGCACTTTTTAATTGGGCGGCCAGTAGCGTTTGTTGTTCATTTAATTGTTGCTGCAATTTAGCTTGTTGTTGTTCTAGCTTAGCGCTTTCTTGTTCAAGCTGTTGTTTACGTTGGCTGGTTTGCCGAACTTTGCCTGAAGCCTCCGCCAGGGCTTTGTCTGCTTGTTGCAGTTTTTGCTCAGCTTGTTGCAATTGGCGTTGCTGCTGTTTTACTTGCTGTTCGGTACGCTTAATTTGATTTTGCAGTTGCTGTAATTCACGCTCGGCTTGCGGTTTTTGTTGCGCCTGCGCCGCGCTGAAAAACACACAGCAAAACACCAGCAGCCCAAGCTGCCAAGTGATAAAGGGTGTCTTGCTGTGCGATGGTGGCATTTAGTTAACTTGCATCAATACTTTGCCGGTCATCTCATCTGGTTTTGGCATACCCATCAGATGCAGCATGGTCGGTGCAATATCACTGAGCACACCGCCTTCGATAACCTTGGCCTGACGCCCCACATAAATCAACGGCACTGGACCGCTGGTATGGGCGGTATGAGCTTGACCAGACTGCGGATCTTGCATCATTTCAGCATTACCATGATCTGCGGTAATTAAGCATTCGCCACCAACTTCTTGCAAGGCGGCAACCACTCTGCCAATACAGCTATCAACGGCTTCAACGGCTTTAATTGCGGCACTCATAATACCGGTATGGCCAACCATATCGCCATTCGGATAATTACAAATGATCGCATCAAACTGACCGCTGTGAATGGCCGCGACCAGTTTGTCGGTTAACTCGGTTGAGTTCATTTCTGGCTGCAGATCGTAAGTCGCGACCTGTGGCGATGGAATTAAAATCCGCTCTTCGCCGTCAAACAGGTCTTCACGTCCTCCGCTAAAGAAGAAGGTCACGTGCGCATATTTTTCCGTTTCAGAAATACGCAACTGGGTTTTTTGATGCTTGGCTAACCATTCGCCCAACACATTATTAAGGCTTTCTGGTGGATAAGCGACCGGCGCGGGAATATCGGCAGCATATTCGGTCAGCATGACAAAGCTGCTGAGTTTAGGCTGATGCTGGCGCACAAAACCATCGAAGTTGGCATCCACAAAGGCGTGGCTAAATTGTCTGGCCCGATCAGCGCGGAAATTCATAAAAATGAGGGCATCGCCGTCTTGCATACTAATGGTTTGTTGATCGCCGGTGCGAATGGCAGAGGCTTTCACAAATTCATCGTTCTCATCGCGCTGATAAGCGGCGGCAAGTGCTGCAGAGGCACTATCATATTGATAAATACCTTTGCCTTGGGTCAGTAGGTCATAGGCTTGTTGCACACGGTCCCAGCGCTTGTCGCGGTCCATGGCATAGTAACGACCAATAATTGAAGCAATTTGTCCTTTACCTGAAGCGGCAAAGTGTTCTTCAAACACCTTAATGGAAGCCTCAGCACTGCGAGGAGGGGTATCGCGGCCATCTAAAAACGCATGCACATAGATGCGGCTGGCGCCTTGCTGTTCAGCCAGCTTTACCATGGCCAGTAGGTGTTCTTCGTGGCTGTGCACGCCACCGGGTGATAACAGCCCCATAATATGCACCGCTTTATCTGCGGCCACGGCTTTTTGCACCGCTGTTACTAAAGTCGGGTTTTCAAAGAAATCACCCTCGGCAATGGCTTTGGTAATGCGGGTAAAGTCTTGATAAACAATGCGGCCTGAGCCTAAATTAACGTGGCCCACTTCAGAGTTGCCCATTTGCCCATCGGGCAAACCAACATCTAAACCCGAGCCCGAAATTAAACTGTGAGGGTAGTCTTGCCACAGTTTGTCCATTACCGGGGTATTAGCTTGAGCAATGGCGTTGTTGTCGGTTTGTTCGCGATAACCCCAACCGTCGAGAATTAATAAAACTAAAGGTTTTTTAGCTGGGTGCATACAAACTCCATGAACAAGATAGCAGGTAATGAGGATGAGCCATTATCTTACCGATTTTTTGTTAATTCTCCAGTGATCATTCGTTTTCTAACGCTTGCTGAGTGCTTTTAGGCCGATTTTTAGCTGTGGATTTTATGTAAAATCGGTATACTCAGCGCTGTTTTGTTTTCAACGAGAAGAATATTGACGTTATGGATCAAGTTATCGAATTTATCAGCAATCATCCGCTGCTGAGCGGCGTTTGGGCATTATTGGTGGTGTTAATTGTGGGCAGCTGGATCAGTTCGTTGCTCTCTGCCATTAAGCCGGTGTCACCAACCCAACTGACTTTAGCGGTAAACCGTGAAAATGCCGTGGTAGTCGATATCCGCACAGAAGCTGAGTTTGCTAAAGGTCATATTACCGATGCTAAGCACCTAACGCAGGCACAAATTGATAAGCAACAGCTGGCAGGCCTTGAAAAGCAAAAAGATGCGCCCATTATTGTAGTATGTCAAACCGGCATGACCGCAAATCGAGCGGCATCAGCTCTGGCTAAGCAAGGCTTTACCAAAGTCTCTACGCTACAAGGTGGTATGAGTGCTTGGACAGGCGCTAGCTTACCCGTAGTGAAATCGAAGAGGTAATAATGGCAGAAGTGACTATTTACACTAAGGCGTATTGTCCTTATTGTGTTCGGGCTATCATGTTATTACGCGAGAAGAAAGTTGCGTATCAAGAAGTCAGAATTGATGTTGAAACCGAGCGTCGAGCTGAAATGATCGAACGCTCCGGTGGACGCAGTACCGTACCACAAATTTTTATTGCCAATCAGCACATTGGCGGTTGCGACGATATGTTTGCGCTGGAATCAGCTGGCAAACTCGACTCATTACTACAAGCATAACATTAACATAGGATTTATCATGGCCGAACAACAAGCAAACGGCGTTGCAGCAGATCAAACTGCACAGGGTCTACAATTTGCCATTCAGCGTATTTTTGTTAAGGATGTTTCATTTGAAGCACCAAACGCACCTGCTATTTTCCGTAAAGAATGGAAACCAGAAGTTAAGTTAGATCTGGATACCCGCAGCGACAAAATTGAAGATAACGTCTATCAAGTTATTTTATCTTTAACAGTAACCACCACTGTCGGTGATGAAACAGCTTTCTTATGCGAAGTGCAACAGGCGGGTATCTTCTCTATTGGTGAAATGGAAGAAGCGCAAATGGCTCACATGTTGGCGTCATTCTGCCCGAACATTCTGTTCCCTTATGCTCGTGAAGCTGTTTCAAACTTAGTTAACCGTGGTACTTTCCCACAGTTAAACTTAGCCCCAGTGAATTTTGATGCCTTATTTGCGCAATATTTGCAGCAACGTCAGGCTGAATCACCACAACTGAACGCGTAATGTTGCAGCCTTCTGCTATTACCGTTATTGGCGCGGGGTCTTACGGCACCGCGCTGGCTATTTGTTTGGCGCGTAACGGCAACCCCATTACCTTGTGGGGTCGTAACGCTGCCGAAATGGCTTTAATGCAGCAACAAGGTGAAAACCAAAAATATCTGCCTGGCATTGCCTTACCGAAAACTTTGCAAGTGACCGCTGATTTAACGGCTGCCGTGCAAACGAGTAATGATATTTTGATGGTCGTACCTAGTCATGCTTTTGCCGCTACGCTTCAGCAAATTAAGCCATTACTCACTGCAAAATCCCGAGTGGCTTGGGCCACAAAAGGCTTAGAACCTGATACTGGGCGTTTATTACAAGATGTCGCCCGCGATATCTTGGGTGAGCAAATTGCCTTAGCGGTATTATCTGGCCCCACCTTTGCTAAAGAGATGGCCGCAGGTTTGCCTACCGCTATTTCGTTATCTTCCAGCGATGCTGTTTTTATTCAAGAATTATCTGATTTACTGCACTGTGCGAAAACGTTTCGCGTTTATACCAACCCCGATTTTATTGGCGTGCAGTTGGGCGGTGCGGTAAAAAATGTTATCGCCATTGGCGCAGGTATGGCCGATGGCATTGGCTTTGGTGCCAATGCGCGCACTGCGCTGATCACCCGTGGTTTAGCCGAGATGTGTCGTTTAGGCTGCGCTATGGGGGCGCAAAAAGATACCTTTATGGGTATGGCCGGGTTAGGCGATTTAGTCTTAACCTGCACCGACAATCAATCACGTAATCGGCGTTTCGGCTTATTGTTAGGCGAGGGTAAGTCCGTCGCTGAAGCCATAGAGAGCATCGGCCAAGTGGTTGAAGGTTACCGCAATACCAAAGAAGTGTTTAACTTAGCTGCACGTATGGGCGTGGAAATGCCCATTACAGAGCAAGTGTACAAGGTGCTGTATGAAGGTAAGGATGCGCGCTTAGCAGCCCAACACTTGTTAGGCCGCGAGCGCAAAGACGAAACTAGCCACTAGCCAGTTTCGTGTTGTTCAGCAGGTTATTTTCTTTTAGCAATAATTGACCAATTTCATCAGCGGGCACGGCTTTACTAAAGCGGTGGCCTTGCTGATTATCACAGCCCATCACATGCAGTAAATACGCCTGCATCTCTGTTTCGATATTGGTCGCCGTAACATCCAGAGTCAAGTAATTGGCTAAGCGGATTAACGTTGCGCAGATATTACGTTGCTGTTCTTGCTGTTCAATATACTTGGTGAGCGTGGGCGATAATTTCACACCATGCAACGGATGTTGTCGTAACTGGGTTAAAGAGGACACCCCTTCACCAAAGTTATCTAAAATTAAACGAAAGCCCATCTTATCCAAGCTATGCATCCGCTCACGTAACCACACCGTGGGTTGAGTAAAAATCGTCTCAGGCAATTCTAATTCAAATAAACTGGCGCTAACCTCGGCATCTTGCAAAGTGTTTTGCATAAAGCGCAAGAAGTCAGCTTGCTCAAATTGTTGGTTAGAAATGTTCAGTGCTAAACGGCCACGCATTAAACCGGTTTGTTGCCAGTATTTCACTTGCTGACAGGCTTTACGGAACACCAGGCGATCCAAACTAATAATGAGGCCTGTTTCTTCTACCAAGGGCATAAAGGTTGGTGGCGGTAACATGCCGCGACGTGGGCTAGGCCAGCGTAGCAGCGCTTCATAACCAATAATCCGATTACTGCTAATGCTGAACTTAGGTTGATAATACAACTCGAATTCGCCTTGGGCAGCACTGCGATATAATTCGGTTTCCATGGCTAAATAATCTGGGACTTGCTCTTGGCTGCCGCTATCGGCAAAGCACAAATTGTTTTGGCCTTGTTGCGAAGCTTTATGCGCCGCTTTTTCAGCACTGTTCAAGAGGCTTTCGGCATCGATACCGTCGTTCGGGCTGATACTGATACCTAAGTGGGCAATAATCTCTATAGCCTTGCCATCATCGCTGCCAGGCTGATTAATGCCGGCTAGAATTTTGTGAGCTAGCTGGTTTAAATAAATGCTGCTGTTGTGGTTACACAGATGGGGCGGTACTAATACCACAAAGCCATCGGTTTTATAGCGAGCTAACAGCAGTTTGCGTGGCAGCACCTGTTGTAGCTTGGCCGCAATTTCGGGGAGTTGTTGCTGTAATTTGGCTTCGTTGTGTTCGCTGCCATAGCTGGGTGTTAGATGAATAAAAATGACCGCGGCTGAAGGATAATGGGCATCACAGCTTTGTAATACCATTTTCAGTAATTCATCAAACACTTTATTATTGGGCAATAAGGTCAAACTATCACGGGTTTGTTGCTGCAACTGTAATTGATTTTCTTTGCGCAGTTCGCTGATGTTTTGGCCATACATAAGGTAAGTTGTATTACGCACGTTATCTGGCTGCACACTGTGAATGCTGAGCTCAAAGGCTTCGCGTTGCCGCTCATTTAATAGCCAAGCTTCGCCTTGCCACTTTCCATTTGTGCGTAAAGCCAGTTTAATGTCGTTATCCAGTAATGTTTTGCCATCCGGATCGGCATATAAATTAAGCGGAGCAGAAATGGTTGCGCTGTCATCGGCTTTTAATAAACGCTTTAGCGTGCCGCTACCATTACGCAGCACCAGGTTTTTATCCAATACAGCGATAACACCTGAAGTTTCACTGAGCAGATCACTAAAACTGGTGCGAAATTGCTTGAGCTTATGACTTTTTATCGCCAAGCTGCGCATGGTTAAGATCAAGGCCACTACCAGCAGACAGATCGTCAAGGTAGAGAGCAAAAAGGCGCCTTCCATAAAAGGCTGGTTTGCCGCTGCAGCAGGCAAACTGATACTAAATAACGCTAAGCAAAACGTGCTTTTAGGGTGGGTCATTGCGAAACTTTCCTAGGTTAATTTCTGACCAACTTTAACTATAGAGCTTTTTGCTCAGCGGGTACAGTGTGTAAACTAAAAATAACAGTTGGATTTCTAGCAGTACGCATTGCGTGGTCAACTCACGATAGTACCTTTGTACTACAAAGACAACAAGGATTAATTAGTAATGTTTCATGTGGCATTGTTTGAACCGCGGATTGCACCGAATACGGGCAATATTATTCGTTTAGTGGCGAATAATGGCTGTCAATTGCATATCATTGAACCGATGGGCTTTGATTTTGAAGAGAAAAAATTACGCCGCGCCGGTTTAGATTATCACGACTTAACCCGTGTCACGCGCTATGCGAATTATCAGCAATTTGCCGAGGCGATGCAGGGGCGTCGTATTTATGCAGTCACCACTAAAGGCACGCGCTTTTACCATCAAGTGCAATATCAGCCAGATGACGTGTTGTTGTTTGGCTCTGAGACCAGCGGGTTACCTGATGCAGTACGCGATCAATTACCCAGCGAGCAGAAAATTCGTATTCCCATGCAGGCGGGTGCGCGCAGCTTAAATTTGGCCAATAGTGTCGCGATTGTCAGCTACGAAGCGTGGCGACAGCATGATTTTCTGGCGGGGGTTTAAGCCTTATTTCAGCGCGTTTTCAGGCTGAGTTGAGAGCTGCTGTAAAAATTGATTAATGTGAGCCAAGGCTTGTTGGCGTAAGTTGTCTTGCTCCATTAAAAGCTCGTGCTTGGCACCTTCAATTATCTTAAAGCTATGTGGTAGCGCTGTGGGTAATTGCTTAAACCAAGCCTGTTGCGCGCGGTTAGCCACCACTTGATCGGCGCCGGCTTGTAACAACAAGACCGGTGTTTGGCAGTGTTGCGCGCTGCGGCGTAAGCGTTTCATCGCCAGAATAGCTTGATGTAACCAAGCGCATGTTACGCCACCCAGTTGCAGTTGCGGCTCGGTTTGATAACAATGACGTAAAGCTTGATAGCGTGCTTGGCTATGAGTTAATTCATTATTGGCAAAGGCTTTATCTTTGTAAGCTAACTGCATCGGAAAATAACGCGGCGCATTAGGCTGCCACCAGCGCCGTAACTGGCAATAAAGCTGGGCGAGCGGTTCAGCTACGTTAGAAGGTACCTTGCCAGTATAAATACCGAACATCGGCGAGCAAAGGATCGCGGCGCAGAAAAACGACTGCCATTCTTGCCAAGGTGGCTGAGTAATTAAGCCTGCGGCAATAGCTGCGCCCATTGAATGGGCCAATAATACATGTTTTTGATGTGCCGCCGGTTTGACCACTTGCCGTAAAAAGCTTTCCAGATCGTGCTGATAATCTGCAAAATCTGCAACATAGCCCAGTTGTGAGTCGGGTAACATGCGACCGGAACGCCCCTGTCCGCGATGATCTAAAATAAACACGCTATAACCGGCAGTAGTTAATTCGAGCATTAATTCGCTGTATTTAATTGCCGTTTCAATGCGACCACTACTGATCACCCACGCCGTGTGCGCACCGGGAGTTAAATGATAGCTGTAATGTATCGGCACACCGGCCACCCCAGCAAATTGGCCGTGTTGCATTTGTCGCCAAAACGGCAATAAGGTGTCTGGCCAGTGTTTGGCTAACTGCTGTTCAGTGGCAAGCGGCTGGATCGGGTTAAAAGTAACGTCTGCCATTAGGTTGTTTCGTGTTCGTCCGTTTTCGCTGTGGGCGGTTGTTGCGTTAGCGGCAGTGTAACACTGACTTGCAAGCCCGCACCAGAGGGCAGGCTAGCCACAACCTCACCTTGGTGCTGGCGAATAATTTGTGCCACGATGGCTAAACCTAAACCCGTACCGCCTGTGGTGCTGGTGCGGCTATCACTGATCCGATAAAACGGTAAAAAGATTTTGTCGAGCTGCTCTGCTGGGATCCCCGGACCATGATCGCGAATATTTAAGGTTACGCTGCTAGCCTGCGTACTTATGCTGCATTCAATAGTGCTTTGCTCGGGGCTGTATTTAAGCGCATTCCGTAAAATATTTTCAATGGCGCGTCCTAACAGGCGGCTATCGGCTTGCAGCCATAGTTGCTCTGGGCCAACAAAGCGTAATTGCTGCTGTTTAGCATCGGCATCGACTTGATTTAAATGCAGCACATCTTCGGTTAACGCGACCAAATCACAGGCATGGATATCCAGTTGGTATTGCCCTGCGTCTAAACGACTGTAGGTTAATAATTCATCAAGCATCACATCGAGCCGCTCTAATTCATTTTTCAAACGCGGTAATTGTTGCAGATCTTGCTGGCGTTCGGTTAAACCCAACACCAACTGCGCGCGCGCCAAAGGTGAGCGTAATTCATGTGAAATATCCCGCATCAAGCGTTGCTGATTATGCAATAAGGCGCTGATCCGCTCGGCCATGGTATTAAAACTGCGGCCTAGTTGGCCTAGTTCATCTTTACGTTTTGCTAAACGTGGCACTCGGCTATCCAACTTACCGGAAGCGAACAACAGATTTTGTTGCACCAGTTCACGTAATGGCTTAGAAATGGAAATGGCTAAGATAAAGCTGGCTGCCGCCGAGGTTAAGAGCAGTAGCAGCACCAGAATAGGTTCGGATAAACCGCGCAGGCTCCACCAAGGTTGACTCGGCATATTACGCTGTTGGTAAAGGGCCAGGGTTTGTTCGCCGATTTCTAGCATAAAAGGCCCCGCCAGATGCATATTATTATGCCGCAACAGCCGTGGCCGATTAAGCTGGTTTAATTCAAACAACCAGTTTTGATCAAAGTTACGAGGTAAGGCATCGGGTGTTAATACCTGATTTTGCGCTAAATCAACGACGACCCAGCGTGGATCTTGTTGCCGCTGCAAGTAACGGAGCAGCTTGTCGACCGACTCGGCGCGATGAAATTGTTTCACCTGCTGCTGTAATTGCGTGACAATATTATTGGGTAAGCGATGAATTTTGGTATCTTCAAGTAATTGTCGACTTAAAAATAAGGTGCTTGATACCGTCAGGAGCAGCACTAACCAAAACCAGATAAAGATGCGACCGGCTAGCGAGTTAACCGGGTTAAGCCAGTGTAATTTCATCAGTGACCATCACTTAAGAATAAATAACCACTGCCCCGCAGGGTTTGAATTTTTTCGTTTGGGCTAAATTGCGCCAGTTTTTTTCGAATATTACTAATGTGCATATCTAAACTGCGATCATACATTTGTAATCGGCGACCGAGCACCACTTTGCTCAACTCTTCTTTAGAAATCACTTCGCCTGCTTTGCGCATCAGCATTTCTAGTAACTGAAACTCGGTGGCAGTGAGGCTTACCAGATGTTCTGCACACAATACTTGGCGATTTTGTGTGTTTAAACTCAAATCATTAATATGTAAAAGGCTTACTGCATGGCTCGGTTCTTGTTGCAGTAATTCAACTCGGCGTAAGATGGCCTTAATGCGGGCGACCAATTCTCGTGGATTGAACGGTTTCGCCAGATAATCATCAGCACCGAGTTCTAAACCCAGAATCCGGTCGATGTCATCTCCCCGGGCGGTCAGCATTAACACGGGGCAATAAGGGCCGGCCCGTAATGCTTTTAATACCGATAAGCCATCTAAAGTGGGTAGCATAACATCTAATAAAATCAGATCGGCTGCAGCAGTTTGAATACGTTCAAGCCCAGCTTGGCCATCGTGTACTGCTTCGAAACTTAACCCATCTAGTGCAAGATATTCCGCCACTAATTGACACAGTTCAGTGTCGTCATCAATCATCAAGATCTTTGGCATGCTACTCCTCCTGTTGCTTTAGGTCAGTTTACGTGGTCACTTTCAGACTGTCAGGCTCTTTACAGAATCTTTACCTGTCCTTTGCGTTGCTTTGCATTGGCTGAGTTAAGCTGTAACAGTCAACTAAGCGGAGAGCAAATGATGAAAGCGAAAACCTTATTACTTACCCTGAGCACCCTAGTCGCCTTTTCTACTGCAAGCATGGCTGCAGCACCAGACTCAGCAGAAAAAGCACCGCATCAACATAAACAGCAACAACAAAAGCGCCAACAAATGGCACCGGGTGCCATGCTAAAGCGCCAGTTAGCCAGCTTAGATTTGTCTGCTGAACAAAAGCAAGCCGTTGCGGCTGTTTTAGCCGAACATCGGGCTAATCAGGGCGATGCCGCAGAGCGAGCGGCCGACAAGCAAGCTTGGCAAGCACTGATGGACGCGCCACAGTTTGATGAAACAACGGCAAAACTGTTGCTAGAAAAGCGTCGAGCTAAGCATGAAGAACGTCAATTGCATGCACTGCAATTACGTCATCAAATCAACCAGATCTTAACCGTTGCGCAACGTGAGCAATTGAAAAACCAACGTGAAGAACGCCGCAGTAAAGGTGAAGGCCGCGATGGTGAAGGTAAACATGAGGGCCGTCGTGCCAAAGCAGAACGCTCAGCTTAAAGCACGTTCTGCTTAAATCATCAGCTGGGTGTCTATTCGACGCCCAGCTCTTTTAATTTGCGCGTTAGCGTATTTCTGCCCCAGCCTAATTTGCGCGCGGCTTCTTGTTTATGACCATGCGTATGATGCAGCGCCTGCTGTAACACAATCTTCTCAAAAGCGGGGCCCGCTTCGGCCAAGATATTTTCTTCTCCTGCGGCTAAGCGTTCCGTCACCCATTGCGCGAGCAAGCTTTGCCAATCACCATGAACTGCGTCGGTAACCGAGTTATAACTGTTTTTGCCGCTTTGAGTTAATTCTGGCGGCATATCGGCCACCACAATATGTTTGCCACTGGCCATCACGGTGAGCCAACGACAGGTGTTTTCTAATTGCCGCACGTTACCCGGCCAATCTAAATCGGTCAGAAATAATTCCGCTTCTTTACTCAGCGTTTTCGCTTCAACATTAAGTTCTGTTGCGGCTTGCTGCAAAAAGTGGCGTGCCAGCTTAGCAATATCCTGGCGGCGCTCTTTTAGGGTAGGTAAATGCACGCGGATCACGTTTAAGCGATGGAATAAATCTTCACGAAACTTCCCTTCTTGGGCCAGCAATTCTAAATTTTGGTGGGTGGCAGCAATAATACGGACATCTACCCCGACAGCCTGATGACCGCCGACCCGATAAAATTGGCCATCGGCTAATACCCGTAATAGACGTGTTTGCACATCAAGCGGCATATCGCCAATTTCATCCAGAAATAAGGTACCGCTATCGGCTTGTTCAAAACGCCCTTTCCGTTGCGTATTGGCCCCGGTAAACGCGCCTTTTTCATGACCAAATAGCTCAGATTCAATCAGATCTTTTGGGATCGCAGCCATATTCAAGGCAATAAAGGGTTTTTCTGAGCGGGGGCTGTGTTTATGTAAGGCGCGCGCAACCAATTCTTTACCGGTACCCGACTGCCCATTAATCAGTACACTGATACTGGAGCGAGCTAAGCGACCAATAGCACGAAACACTTCCTGCATGGCAGGCGCTTCACCAATAATCTCTGGGTTGAGTGCCGGTGGCAGCGGTTGCTGTTTGGCTAATTGATTTTTGCTGTGCTCTAAAGCGCGACTGATCAGAGCGACGGCATCGTTAACATCAAAGGGCTTAGGCAAGTATTCAAAAGCACCTCGTTTAAAGGCGTTGACTGCGCTGTCTAGGTCAGAATGCGCGGTCATAATGATCACGGGTAAATCCGGGCTAAGTTCTTGCAACTTGCTAAGTAACGCCATGCCATCTGTACCGGGCATCCGAATATCCGATACAACGACCGCCGGTTGTTCATACTCTAAGCGTTGCAGCATTAAATCGGCTGAGGCAAAGCTTTCACATTGGATATCGGTGCGGGCTAGGGCTTTTTCTAAGACCCAACGAATAGAATTATCGTCATCAATTATCCAGACAAATTGATTCATACATCATCCTCACAGTCTGAAATAGGTAAATAAATCATAAAACCGGTATGTCCCGGCCAGCTTTCACAGTCAATCCAACCGCGTTGTTGATGGATCAGCGTTTGCGCAATGGATAAGCCTAAGCCGGTGCCCCCTGCTTTGCCGCTGACCATTGGATAAAACAATGTGTCGCGAATGGCCACGGGTATACCCGGGCCGTTATCGATGACTTTAATGCAGGCAACCAGCTTATAACGCTTACCGTGTAAGGTGTGCTGATGCAAGATACGGCTTTGTAGCGTGATTTGGCCGCCATCGACGAGTGCTTGTTGTGCATTTCGTACGATATTTAATAAGGCTTGTTCTAACAATTCAGGATCGAACATAAAATCCGGAATACTGGGATCGTAATCACGTTGAAAATGAATTTGCTGTGGGTTATCCATGTTCGCCAGTTTAAGGACTTGTTCGGCAACCTGGTGCAAATTACTTTGCTGTAAACTTGGGGGCCGATAAGGACCGAGCAAACGGTCGACTAAATTACGAAGACGATCCGCTTGGGCGATAATCAGTTGGGTGTATTCTTTTTGCTCATCATCCAGTGACTCTTCTAGCAACTGCGCAGCACCCCGTAAACCGCCTAAGGGGTTTTTAATTTCATGGGCTAAACCTCGGATCAATTCACGCGCGGCCAGATGCTGATGTTGTTGCAGACTTTCCATACTGATCTTACGTTGATGATCAACTTGGCGCAGCTCCAGCAGCAAATATATCGGCTGTTGCTCAATAATAGTAACTGAGATATCTAATAATAAATGACGACCATCAATTAAGACTGCCTGTACGTCACTGACGCTAAAAGCTTGTTTGCTTTGAATCGCGTTATACAAATGATTGGCTTTTAAATCGATGTGTTGAAATAAACCGGGAAAGAACTGTTGCTTAAGCTTTTTTTCGCCAAGGCCTAAAACGGCACAGCTAGCGGTATTAAAATAACACACGCTGAGCGTTTCATCTAACACCATTACCGCGGTAGTGAGCTGATCAACCAGTGATATCGCAAACGAGTCCTGAGTCATAAACTTACCTATTGCACCAACTTGGTGCTATGGAAGTGAAGCTTAACTCAGAACTACCTGAATTTCACTGACAATGCACTAATTTGGTTAATTTATACGAGTTCTATGCATATAGAAGATGGTAAGAGGACTTGTTGCAATTAGCTTGCCGTTTTGGTCTAGAAGTTCGATTTGTACGTTGTGTTCTCCGCGATCAACATCACGCAACACAAATACTGCACTGTTCTGTGGCTCGCCATGCGGTTTACCATCGAATAATAGCCTGACGCGAAAGCCACGCTGAAAACGGGGACTGATACGGCCAGAGATATAAACTGAGCCGGTGTTGTCGCGAACGGTGGCTTCATTTTCAGGTTGGGTAATTGAGACAGTGTAGGGCTCAGGTGCGGGAGGCTTTTTTTCAGGTAAGCGTGTGTCGGTTGCTTCCATGATATTCGGCCGGCTCTGCAAACTGACTTCTTCTGAGCCGGGTAACGGGCTATCTGAAAAAACCAAAACACCATTGGCATCACGACCGACAAAGATCTTCTTTTCTTGCGCCAAGGTTGAGCTGGCGACGAGTAATAATGTCAGTGATAGCCAAAGTAATTTCATTAATGCTTTATTCCTAAGTTCCGTCTTCCTGACGCTTATTTTAACTTTAGCCTGAAATACTTAAATATTCTACAAAAAAAAGCTCACCGAAGTGAGCTTTTATAGCACAGATAAAGCTTAATTAACTGATATTACACGCTGTAATACAATTCAAATTCAAGCGGGTGCACAGCCATTGCGACTTTGCGGGCTTCTGCACGCTTGATACCAATATAAGCATCAATCATTTCGTCAGACATAACGCCGCCCTTAGTGAAGATCGCGCGGTTTTTGTCTAATTCGTTTAACGCTTCATCTAAAGAGGTAGCCACTTGTGGGATGTTGGCTGCTTCTTCTGCTGGTAAGTCATACAGATCTTTATCCATTGAATCGCCAGGATGGATCTTGTTTTGAATACCGTCTAAACCGGCCATCAATTGTGCAGTGAAGGCTAAGTATGGGTTAGCTGCTGGATCCGGGAAACGACACTCGATACGACGTGCTTTTGCACTAGGTACCAGAGGGATACGGATTGACGCAGAACGGTTACGCGCTGAGTACGCTAACATCACAGGCGCTTCGAAATGTGGCACTAAACGCTTGTAAGAGTTAGTAGACGGGTTAGTGAACGCATTGATGGCTTTAGCGTGCTTAATGATACCGCCGATGTAATAAAGTGCGATTTCAGACAAGCCAGCGTATTTGTCACCTGCGAACAGGTTAACGCCATCTTTCGCTAGAGACTGGTGACAGTGCATACCAGAACCGTTATCACCAACTAATGGCTTAGGCATAAAGGTAACTGTTTTGCCGTACATATGTGCTACGTTGTGAATTACATACTTAAGCTGTTGAACTTCATCTGCTTTTTTAGTCAATGTATTGAAACGCGTTGCGATTTCGTTTTGACCCGCAGTTGCCACTTCGTGGTGATGCGCTTCAACAACTTGGCCCATCTCTTCAAGCACCATACACATAGCACTACGAATATCATGGCCTGAATCTACTGGTGGTAACGGGAAATAACCGCCTTTAACACCCGGACGGTGACCTTTGTTACCTTCTTCATAACTCGTGCCTGAGTTCCATGCGGCTTCAGTAGAGTTCAGTTTGAAGAATGAACCTGACATATCCGTGTGGAAACGCACGTCGTCAAACATAAAGAATTCTGGTTCAGGGCCAAACAACACGGTATCCGCGATACCAGTTGATTTTAAATACTCTTCAGCGCGCTGAGCGATTGAACGTGGGTCACGATCATAACCTTGCATGGTGCTAGGTTCGATAACGTCACAAGTGATGTTTAACGTGGTTTCTTCAAAGAAGGGATCTAATACAGCGCTAGAAGCGTCTGGCATTAAAATCATGTCTGAATCGTTGATGCCTTTCCAACCAGTAATAGAAGAGCCGTCAAACATTTTACCGTCTTCAAATGTCTCTTCAGAAATTTGGCTAACCGGTACACTGACGTGTTGCTCTTTACCTTTGGTATCGGTAAAGCGCAGATCGATAAACTTTACATCGTTTTCTTTGATAAGTTTCAGAACGTTTTCTACAGACATGCAGTCCTCCAAGTGAACCAATTTGAGCAGTTGTATTGTATGTTGCCCTGTTAAATGCCAGATATATGCCAACATACTAAGTTTATGTATCTATTAACTATTTAAAAAAATCAGCACAGCCAAATGATAACTTTGCACCAAGGTGGTGCTTTGTTGCATCAAGTTGGTGCTTCGCGGGCTGGCTTTCAGTGTAGCGGAAAATTAACCGCCTGAAAAAAAATCAGTAAAAGCGCGCATGGAATTTTTCTTTCAGACAAATAAAGAGTAGAATATGCGCCCTTAAGTTTAAAATGCGTTTGCCTGGTGGTCATTATGGTCATCTAGTGCCACAGAGGATACATATTCATGAGCGTTACCGCTTCATATTTAGATAAATTACGTAACATCGCTATTATTGCCCACGTCGACCACGGTAAAACAACCATGGTTGATAAGCTGTTGCAACAATCCGGAACCTTCGATGCCCGTGCTAAGTTACAAGAACGGATGATGGATTCAAACGCGCAGGAGTCAGAGCGGGGTATTACTATCCTGGCTAAAAACACTTCTGTACGTTGGAACGGTTACCATATCAATATTCTGGATACACCAGGACACGCTGATTTCGGTGGTGAAGTAGAACGTGTTTTATCAATGGCTGACTCGGTATTGTTGTTAGTTGATGCGGTTGAAGGCCCCATGCCACAAACGCGTTTCGTAACACAAAAAGCCTTTGCTCATGGTTTAAAGCCAATCGTTGTTATTAATAAAGTTGATAAGCCAGGTGCTCGTGTAGATTGGGTTATCGACCAAGTTTTCGATTTATTCGATAACTTAGGCGCCTCTGATGACCAATTAGACTTCCCAATTGTTTATGCGTCAGGCCTGAATGGCTGGGCTTCATTAGAAGCCGACGTGAAAAAAGACGACATCACAGATTTATTTGAAGCTATCGTTAAGTACGTTGCCCCTCCAGCCGTTGAATTAAATGGCGAAACCCAATTACAGGTTTCTCAGTTAGATTACTCTAGCTACTTAGGCATTATCGGTATCGGCCGTATCAAGCGTGGTTCATTAAAACCGAACCAGCAAGTGACGATCGTTGGTGCTGACGGGACCAAGCGTAACGGCAAAGTAGGCCAAGTATTCGGTTACTTGGGTTTAGAGCGTATCGAAACACAAGAAGCGCAGGCAGGTGATATTGTTGCCTTTACTGGCTTAGGCGAATTAAAAATTTCTGACACCATTTGTAGCACCACTAAGGTTGAACCTTTACCGGCGTTACAAGTTGATGAGCCCACCGTTACCATGACTTTCCAAGTCAACACTTCACCTTTCGCCGGTAAAGAAGGTAAGTTTGTTACTTCACGTCAGATTTTAGAGCGTTTACAAAACGAACTGAAACACAACGTCGCTTTACGCGTTGAAGAAACCGAAGACGGTGACAAATTCAAAGTGTCAGGCCGTGGTGAATTACACTTAGGTGTGTTAATTGAAAACATGCGTCGTGAAGGTTTTGAGTTAGCGGTGTCTCGGCCAGAAGTGATTATGAAAACCATAGACGGCGTGAAAATGGAGCCGATGGAAAACGTGACCATTGACTGTGAAGAACAGCATCAAGGTACCATCATGGAAAAGATGGGCGAACGTAAAGCCGAAATGACCAACATGCAACCCGATGGTAAAGGTCGTAACCGTATGGACTTCCTGATGCCAAGCCGTGGTTTAATCGGTTTCCGTACGGAATTTATGACGATTACTTCTGGTACCGGTTTGATGTACCACAGCTTTGACCATTATGGCCCGCATAAAGGCGGTTCTATCGGTCAACGTATGAACGGCGTGATGATCTCCAATGCGATGGGTAAAGCCGCTGGTTATGCGATTTTCTCTTTGCAAGAGCGCGGCCGTATGTTTATCGGTCATGCTGAAGAAGTGTATGAAGGTCAGGTTATCGGTATTCATAGCCGTAGCAACGATCTGACTGTTAACTGTTTAAAAGGCAAGCAGTTAACTAACGTACGTGCTTCAGGTACTGACGAAGCGATCAACTTAGTACCACCTATTCGTTATGCTTTAGAGCAAGCGTTAGAGTTTATTGACGACGATGAATTAGTTGAAGTGACGCCAAAGTCTATCCGGATCCGTAAGCGTCATTTAACGGAAAACGATCGTAAGCGTGCAAATCGTAAAGCCGATTAATCGGTAGAGCCGTAATAAAAAAGCCAGCGAAAGCTTAATGCCGATCAGTTAAGAACTTTTCAGATCGGTTGACCGATCCAGTGGTTGGTATATAAAGGCCTACAGAATGAACTCTGTAGGCCTTTTTTATGCATATTAGCCAAGCGCTGGAAAC
>NZ_JAJHOG010000022.1:0-25561 GCF_020819615.1 Rheinheimera sp. UJ51 | reverse complement strand
GGTTTCCAGCGCTTGGCTAATATGCATAAAAAAGGCCTACAGAGTTCATTCTGTAGGCCTTTATATACCAACCACTGGATCGGTCAACCGATCTGAAAAGTTCTTAACTGATCGGCATTAAGCATGTTGCTGGCTTTTTTGTTGCTGTGCCATCTAAATAAAGGCTCTGCCTTGTCAGGCTATTAACCTGGCTGAAAGCGCCAAGCTAATAGTAAACTGCTCTTTTGGCCTTGCTGCATCTTCAATTGTTTCACTTCAACCGTGTGATATTGTTTTAATAAAGCGAGTAATGGCTTGTGGTGTTTTTGCTGTGAGACCAGAGTGGTAAACCAGCCAACTTGTTTAGCAAATAATGCGCTCTCTTTAATCATATTGCTAATAAAAGCCAGTTCGCCGCCATCACACCATAGCTCATTGTTATTCCCCGAAAAATTGCGACCTTGCTTGGCTTTACCGAGCTTTTGCCACTTTTGTTGGTTAACCGCTTGTGCTTCAGCCGCGGAACGATAGAAGGGTGGATTACACACCACTAAATCAACATACTCCTGCGCGTGGATAATACTTTGAAAAATCTGTGAAGGTTTGGCTTGTAAGCGCAAACTAATCATCCCTTTTAAGCGAGCGTTGGCGCTAATAATGGTGTTGGCGATGTTCAGAGCTTGCTGATCAATATCGCTGCCGACAACCTGCCAGCCGAAACTGCGTGTCGCTAAAATAGGGTAAATGCAATTCGCGCCACAACCAATATCCAGCATCCGTACTTGTTTACCCTGTGGTACTTGCCCCTGATGTTGCGGCAGTTGACTAAGCAAGTCGGCCGCATAATGTAAATAATCAGCACGGCCTGGGATCGGTGGGCAGAGGTAGCCTGAGGGTAATTGCCAAAAATCAATTTGGTAATAGCTTGCTAAGATGGCCGCATTGAGATGTTGTACCGCCTGACTGTCACTGAAATCTATGGTGGCAGCACCGGTTGGTGTGCGGGTTAAAAATGGCGTTAATGCAGGATATTTAGCACAGAGTGTTGGCAAATCATAACGGCCATGATGCGGATTTCTGGGGTGAAGTTTTGAAGGTTCGCTGGTCATAATCTTTAGTAGTAAGCACTTTGCGCTAAGTGTAATAGAATGCCGCTTGGGCTGCGAGTTAAACTCGCCACAATAAAGCACAAGCTTCGGCTAGCGGATAAAATATTACTCATTTAAAAGGAGCTTGCCATGGCGCAGAAATTTATCAGTTGTATCAGTTTATTAGTAACGGATTATGATGCGGCGATTCAATTTTACACGCAGTGTTTAGGTTTTAACTTATTAGAAGATACCCTGCTATCCGCCGATAAACGCTGGGTAAAAGTCGCCCCACCAGGCGCACAAACTGCGATCTTGCTGGCTAAAGCAAGTAATGCACAGCAACTTGCCTTGGTCGGCTGTCAAACCGCAGATCGGGTAGGCCTGTTTTTACAAACAGACCATTTTTGGCAAGACTACGAGAAAATGTGCCAGCAAGGCGTCGTGTTTTTGGAAGCGCCTCGTGAGGAAACGTATGCCACCGTCGTGGTGTTTCAAGATTTGTATGGTAATAAATGGGATTTACTGCAGTCTAAACAACCCGCCTAGCAACAGTATTAACCTTTAAAACCGTTCACAAACTCAGCATCTGGCATGGCTTGTTGCAGCCATTGCTGCAACGGTTGCATTTGTTCCAGCCGAAATTTGTATTGCACGCGAAGCTGGCCATTTAAGTCAAAATCGATAAAACCCAGTTTATCTTCTTGCCAGAGTGTGATGTGTTTAATGCTGCGAAGCGGGGCGCTGTCCATGCCGACACGCAGTTTTTGTTCCTGAACAGCAAAAAGCCTCAGGATGTCTTTGCTATAAATATACTCGTCAGCACTCAGCGGCTTAGTTTTGCTGAAAAAAAACAGCTCTAAGCTAAATAGTAAAGCCGTGAAAAACAAACTTTGATAACCAAATAACCAAAATAAAAGCGCAATACCCAGCAGTATTAGCGCTTTTGCAGCAATAGAGTCTTTAATCAGTGGCCAAAGCATAGATTACAGCTGAATAAGTTAACATATAGTTACCTTAAATAACCTTGCTAGGCTCGTCAAGCGAGACCGTCTGTTAGCGACACGATTAATTGCTTGCTGCTAATTCTGCTGTCTTAGCTTGTTGTACTAAGTTACGAACATCCTGAAGCAGTTGCTGTGCGTCATAGACAATGCCATCTTTAATGGTATAGCGCACACCTTTAGTGCGTTCTGCTTCATTATTGTTGTTTAAGCGATAATGCCCGGTGCCATACAGCACTTTAAAATTGGCTAATGGGTTTTCAGCTACAATGAACATATCGGCTTTTTTGCCCGGTACGATACTGCCAATGTCTTCGTCTAAACCCAGTGCAATAGCGCCATTAAGCGTTGCCGCTTGAATAACTTCCAGTGCATTAAAGCCGGCTTCACGTAACAGTTCTAACTCTTGAATAAAGCCAAAACCATAGATTTTATAGATATAACCGGCATCTGAACCGGTGGTAATACGACCACCATGGTTTTTAAAATCTTGTAGAAATTGCATCCACAACCGGTAATTTTCGCGCCAACGTACTTCATGCTCTGTAGTCCAATCAAACCAGTAGGAGCCATGTGCGTAACGGTTTGGCGTAAAGAAACGCGTTAGGGTCGGTAGGGTATACTCATTATGCCATTCAGCATTCCGCTGCGCGGAGGCATCACGGCTAGCTTCATAAATAGTTAAAGTGGGGTTAATAGTAAAATCGAGTTTAATAAGCTCATCTCGTACCGCAATCCATTTATCTGAGCCGGGTTTAGCTGCTTGCGCCCATAATTCACCGGCAGCCGCGAAGCGATCTTGTTCATTTTGATAGTTATAGTTTGTCGGATAGTTTTGAACGGTTTGTCCATCAAACAATGCTTCAGGCAAACCATACCAATGTTCCATCGAACCCAGCCCCATGCGGGCACTGTCGACGACATTGGTACGCATCACATTAAGTTGCGCATGATGCATCATGCTGCCAAGATGTTGTTTTTCAGCTTCATCTAAGGCTGCAGCCATAATGCTGGGCGTAGCACCAAAAAATTTAATACCTGCTGCTCCGGCTTTTTTGATGTCTTTAACCCATTTACGTGCCTGATCCGGATTAAATACCGGCTGCGCTAAACCTTGACCAAAGCCAACATAAGGCACGATCCTCGGCGCAACTATAGTATTCGCGGCAGCTGCTTTTACGTGCTTTAACGTCCATGCTAGGCCGTTAAAACTGCCAGGTTCTCTTACGGTGGTAATGCCATGCGCGAGCCAAAGCTTAAATACATATTCTGCAGGGATACCATTGGCTGAGCCGCCAATATGACCGTGCATATCAATAAAGCCAGGCAGGATATACATACCGCTGATATCCATTTCTTGATCGCCAGGTGCCGCTTGTGGTCGACTGGCAGGCAAGACGGGCACATCAGGATAACCGACAATACTCACTTGTTTAATCCGGTCTTGCTCGATAACGATATCGACAGGCCCTACCGGTGGCGCACCTTCACCACTAATTAAAATCCCACCTCGAAGAATTAACCGCTTATAAGGGCCATCACCTTGGTTGCCGCGCTCAGGCGCTGAGGGCGTGCGCTCAGTGGTTTGGGCGAAGGTAATCGGTGTTATTAAGGTAGCTAATATCAATAACGTGAAGGGAAGTCGCATAAAACGGACCATAACATTTCCAATAGTCATTTATTATGGTATCAGTGTGGATAAAGTTTCGACATGTCGCAAGCGATTACGTTAGCTCGTCGCTAGGATGCGTTAAAAGGTTTCTGAGTTTAACAGTGAGTGTTAATGAGCCCCTTTTTTGATTAAGTAACGGTAGGGAGTTTCGCTGGTGCTGTATTGCATTAACTCGTGATCCATAAAGCGACAAAAAGCGGGAATATCACGCGTACTGGCTGGATCGTCGGCGATAATCAACAAGGTTTCACCATTTTGCATTTTTCGGATCTGTAGTCTTACCATCATCACTGGCTCTGGGCAGCGTAGACCTAGGGCATCTAAGGTGTGATCGGCATGCTGAAATTCATCTGCCATTGATAACTCCAATAATATAAGACGCAAATTAACGACAAGCCATTAAAAAAGGCCGTATCAACGGCCTTATTCTAAGCGATTGTGTTACAAGCTGCCAGTTTAAGGCCGCTCAAACACCGTGGCAATGCCTTGGCCTAAACCAATACACATAGTCGCTAAACCAAATTTACCGCCTTTATCTTCCATTACATTTAGTAAGGTAGTGGCGATACGTGAGCCCGAACAACCTAATGGGTGACCTAGCGCAATGGCGCCACCATTAAGATTCACTTTTTGGTCGGCCACTTCAAGTAAGCCAAGATCTTTCATTACAGGCAAGGCTTGTGCAGCAAAGGCTTCGTTCAGTTCTGCATAGTCAATGTCGTTAATGGTTAAGCCAGCCATTTTTAACGCTTTCTTACTGGCCGGTACCGGACCATAACCCATGATGGACGGATCACAACCTGCGACACCCATACCGCGTACATAAGCTCGAATGGGTAAGCCTAAGGCTTTAGCTTTCTCTTCGCTCATCACTAACATGCCCGATGCACCGTCAGATAAGGCTGAAGACGTACCGGCCGTTACAGTGCCGTTCGCTGGGTCAAACACCGGGCGTAAAGCTGATAACGCTTCAACCGTGGTTTCAGGACGGATGACTTCATCATAATCCATTAGTTTTAACACGCCGTCGGCATCGTGGCCTTCAGTAGGAACAATTTCGTTTTTAAACCGGCCCTGCTCTGACGCTTCTTGCGCTAAGCGGTGTGAGCGAGCACCAAATTCATCTTGTTGCTGACGACTGATACCGTGCATTTTACCAAGCAGTTCTGCGGTTAAACCCATCATGCCTGCTGCTTTGGCAACAGATGTTGCTAAGCCTGGATGAAAATCAACACCGTGATTCATTGGCACATGACCCATGTGCTCCACACCACCAATTAAATAGACATCGCCCATACCCGTTTGAATAGCACGTACGGCATCATGCAAGGCTTGCATGGATGAACCACAAAGACGGTTAATGGTCACCGCGGGTACAGAATGCGGGATACCGGCTAATAACGAGGCGTTTCGAGCAATGTTAAAGCCTTGTTCTAGCGTTTGTTGCACACAACCCCAGATCACATCATCAATATCGGCAGCATCTAATGCGGGATTACGAGATAACAACGATGCCATAACATGTGCTGAAAGTTGTTCGGCACGTACGTTACGATACATGCCACCTTTAGAGCGACCCATCGGGGTGCGAATACAATCTACTATTACTGCGTTTTTCATTATGCTGTGCTCCTGCGCTTAAACCGGGAAGAAACGCTGGCCGTTGGCAGCCATGGCGCGCGTATGATCTGTAACCTGATAAATTTCACCTAAATGGGCATATTTATCGGCTAGGGCAACAAAGTTAGCTAAACCTAAGGTGTCGGCGTAACGCAGTGGACCACCGCGGAACGGAGGGAAACCTAAGCCATAAACAAGGCCCATATCGGCTTCAGCGGCACTGGCAACGATACCTTCTTCTAAGCAGCGAATGGTTTCGTTAATCATCGGCACCATAACGCGAGCAATAATCTCGTCAGCACTAAACTCGTGTTTCTCAGTCGTGAGTTCAGACAGTAAACCTCGGCTTGTTGCATCGATATCTTTCTTCGGTTTGCCCTTGGCGTCTTTACTGTAAGTATAGAAACCTACGCCATTTTTCTGGCCGTAACGTTTCGCGTTATACATCGCGGCTACCGGGTCTTTTGCCAGTTTCGCCATCCGAGTTGGGAAGCCATCCGCCATCACATCGGTACAGTGATAAGCGGTGTCTAAACCTACTACGTCCAGTAAATAGGCGGGGCCCATTGGCCAACCGAATTGTTTCTCCATCACTTTATCCACTTGCGCAAAATCTGCGCCATCCAGCACTAACTTACTGAAGCCAGCAAAGTAGGGGAACAGTACACGGTTAACGAAGAAGCCAGGACAGTCGTTTACAACAATGGGGGATTTCCCCATTTTGGCAGCATAAGCCACGACCGCAGCAACGGTTTCATCACTGGTATCTTTACCGCGGATGACTTCAACTAACGGCATTCTGTGTACGGGGTTAAAGAAATGCATACCGCAGAAGTTTTGCGGCCGACTTAGGTTTGCCGCTAACTGATTAATAGAAATAGTAGAGGTGTTCGAGGTTAAAATGGCATCGTCGCTTAATAAGGCTTCAGTTTCTTTTAACACCGCGCCTTTAATTTTTGGATTCTCGACAACCGCTTCGACAACGATATCCACGCCGGCCACTAAATCATTGCTTAACGTGGGAGTAATAGCCGAAATCACTTTAGCCATGCCGACGGCATCTAATTTTTTACGATCGACTTGTTTTGAGAGCAACTTGGTTGCTTCTGACATGCCTAAAGCGAGTGCGTTGTCGGCAATGTCTTTCATGACCACCGGTACACCTTTCAGTGCAGACTGATAAGCAATACCCCCGCCCATAATGCCCGCGCCTAATACAGCGGCTTTATTTACGGCTTTAGTCGCGGTCTTAGCGGCTTTTTTCGCTTTACTTTTAATGACTTGGTCATTTAAAAATAGCCCTATTTGCGCCGTCGCCGCGTCGGTCTTGGCTAATTTGGCAAAGCCCGCGTTTTCTAAAGCAACGGCACCTGCCCGATCTAACGTGCTAGCGGCTTCTATCGTTTGTACCGCCATCATCGGTGCCGGATAATGTTTACCCGCAGTGGCGAACACCATACCTTTGGCTGTATTAAAGCTCATGGTGGCTTCAATTTTATTCAGTTTTAGCGGCTGTAATTTTACAGCGCGTTTCTTCTGCCAGTTTAACTGACCCGCGATAGCGTCTTGCAGCATGCTTAAACCGGCTGCCGCTAATTTTTCAGGGGCAACAACGGCATCAATTAAGCCTTCTTTTTGGGCTTGCTCTGCACTGCGATCTTTACCGGTGGTGATCCACTCCATGGCATTGTCAGCGCCGATAATCCGCGGTAAACGAACGGTACCCCCAAAGCCAGGCATTAAACCGAGTTTAACTTCAGGTAAACCGATGCGTGTGGTCGTGTCAGCTACACGGTAGTCACAAGCGAGCGTCCATTCACAGCCGCCACCTAAGGCGAAACCTTTAATGGCCACTACGGTAGGAACAGGCAGGTCTTCACAAGCGTCAAACACATCAGAAGCTTGTTTAATCCACGGAACTAAATCGGCTTCAGGCCGTTCAAAAATAGGTAAAAACTCGGTAATGTCAGCACCGACCACAAAGTTATCTTTGCCACTAACAAAAAGAACACCTTTTAAAGCGGGATCCGCGTGCAGCTTACTTAGGGCTGCCTTACAATCAGTCAGCGTCTGTTGATCAAATTTGTTGACCGAACCTTGTGCGTTAAAGGTAAACTGGGCAATACCAGGTTGCACATACTCAACCTGAATGCTGTTACTCTGGTAAATCATAAAAATGCTCCTTGGTCGCGTTAGCTATATATCATTATTCGCAACTGGTACGATGAGGTTATCTGATCCAGTGTCTCGTGCTTTTAGAAAAATATCAATAGTTATTTAAACGGGTGTTTGAAATCGTGCTAAGCACAAACATACTAAACTATAGACAGTATTGACTGACTAAGTTTTCATCTGGAGTTGTACAGTGAAACGCCTGATCTTTATATTAAGTTGTACTTTTTTTTCTACAATGGCTGTCAGTAATGCTGAACAGATTGAACAGCAACGTGAGTTATTTGTGCAAGCCGAGCGCCAAGTTGGCTCCGCATCTCTTAGGCAAGTTGAAGCGTGGCTAGAAGAATTAAAAGATTATCCGTTACAACCCTATCTGCAACAACGCTACTTACAGCGGCGTTTGAATGCTCACACTGATATTGAAAGCTTTTTGCAGCAACATAAAGGCTCTCCGCTAGATTGGCCGTTGCGCCGGCCCTTTTTACAAAGCTTAGCGAAAGCAAAGCAATCTGAACGGTTTTTAACAAACTTTCCGGGTAGTTCAGACGCTGAGCTAAATTGCACGGCGTTGGAGCAGCGTTTGCGGATCAAGCCGGTTGATAAGCAGCAAGTCTGGCAGGAAGTACAAGCGTTATGGACCGTAGGGAAATCACAACCTAAAGACTGCGATGGCCTATTTAAACAATGGCGCCAGGTTAATCCGCTGCAAGCCGATACGGTGTTGCGGCGTATTCAATTGTCTGCAGAAGGCGGCGATGCGAGCTTAATTCGTTATTTAAAAACCTTGTTACCGGCTAATCAGCAATATTTAGCGGACATGTGGCTACAAGTGAGAAAGGACCCTAGTGTCATGACGAAAGGTCGCTTCTTTCCTGGTAAACATGTGGTTGAACGCGACATTTTGGCTTACGGTTTAAAACGCCTAATCTGGCGCTCACCCGATGAGGCCTTAAAAATGTGGCAGCGTTTTGTTAATGACCCTTATTTTACCGCTGCTCAGCGCGTTGATGTGCAGCGTCAATTTGCTATTGCCCTAGCCAGTAAAGGGGATAGTCGCGCCGATGAGTGGATGGGGCAGTTACCCCCCGAGTTATTGGATAGCAGCTTAGCACAATGGCAAGTGGGCCATGCGTTACGAGAGCTAAACTGGCCGAAAGTGCAAAAAGTCATTGAGCAGTTCCCTGCAGAGCTCGCGGCTGATATCAATTGGCGCTATTGGTTAGCTCGTGCTTTTGAAGAGCAGGGGCAGCAAGCAAAGGCCGATCCCATTTTCCGTGAGCTGGCTTTGCGTCGACACTTTTATGGCTTTATGTCGGCAGCTAAGTTGGGGCTGCCGCCGAGTTTAGCGCACACTCCGGTGCCGGTATCTGCTGAAGAGTTATTATTAGTGCAGCAACACCCTGCGGTGCAACGCGCCATTGAATGGCTGGCACTTGGCCGAATGACCGAAGCGCGACGGGAATGGAATTTCTTACAACGCTCAGTGACTGAATCGCAAAAGTTAGCCGCGGCTAAGCTAGCCGGTCAAATGGAGTGGCATGAACGCGCCATTTTTACGCTGGCGGATGCCGGTTATTGGGACGATGTAGAATTACGTTTTCCACTGGCTTATAAAGATGAAATTCAACGCTCGGCGAAAGGTGCAAAAGTAGATTCTGGTTGGGCTATGGCAATAGCCCGGCGCGAAAGCTCATTTATGGCTGATGCTAATTCTCCGGTGGGTGCGCGAGGTTTAATGCAAATTATGCCCGCTACCGCTAATGATATTGCAAAAAAACGCGTGCAAATAGCGCAACTCTATAACCCCACCACCAATATCGATTATGGTACGGACTATCTTAACTATTTGATGAAGCGTAACGATGGCAATTTAATTATGGCCACCGCGGCTTACAATGCGGGTTACAGTCGTGTTCGGCAATGGATCCCGAAAGACCACGCTTTGCCCGTTGATGTATGGGTAGAAACGATCCCTTATCGCGAAACGCGAGAGTATGTAAAAGCAGTGATGGCGTATTATCAGATTTACAATATTCGCTTAAATGAACCCATTGATGTGTTTCAACCGCTGGTTGCGATGCAGATTGGGGCGAAGAGTAAATGATGTTATTATCCAAAGCCCTTAACAGCAACCAGTAAGGTGTTTATGAACTCAACATATCAGCAACTTTACCCAGAGCATCTAGCAGAACTGCAGTTGCGTACCCGCAATGTGCTGGCTCGTGAGAATCTCGACGCGCTCGTTATTCATTCAGGTCAAGCAAAGCGCAAGTTCTTAGATGATATGGATTATCCGTTTAAAGCCAATCCACATTTTAAAGCGTGGTTACCGGTAGTCGATAATCCGCATTGCTGGTTAATAGTTGATGGTGTAAATAAACCCAAACTGATTTTTTATCGGCCAAAAGATTTTTGGCACAAAGTGCCTGACGCACCAAGTGATTTTTGGGCTGAGCACTTTGATATTCAGTTGCTTGAAAAAGCTAATATGGTTGAAAAGCTGTTGCCTTATGATAAAGCACGCGTGGCGTATTTAGGTGAGTATCTTGAAGTCGCTAAAGCCTTAGGCTTTACCCACATCAACCCTGAGCCCGTGATGAACTACCTGCATTTTTACCGGGCGTATAAAACCGCTTATGAGCATGCCTGTATGCGCAATGCCAACCGTATGGCCGTGACCGGGCATCGAGCGGCAGCCGCGGCCTTTTATGCCGGTGGCAGTGAGTTTGATATTCAGCTCGCTTACTTAGCGGCTGTCGGCCAAACTGAAAATGAAGTGCCTTATGGCAATATCATTGGTTTAAATGAACATGCCGCTATCTTGCACTACACTGCTTTAGAGCGGAAAAAACCTGCGCAGCATCATTCCTTTTTAATTGATGCGGGTGCCGAGTTTCATGGTTATGCGGCAGACATTACTCGTACCTACAGCTTCGATCCGAAAGATGAATTCTCTGCACTGATCCAAGCGGTGCAAAATGTGCATTTGCAGGTAGTAGATGCGATTAAACCGGGTAACAAATACACGGATTTACAGTTTTTAACTCATCGCTTGTTAGCACAAGTGCTGATCGATTTTGATTTTGTCCGCAGCAGTGTTGATACTATTGTGGATACCGGTATCAGTAGCACCTTTTTCCCGCACGGCGTGGGCCATCACCTCGGTTTGCAAGTGCATGATGTCGGTGGTTTTATGGCCGATGAACGTGGCACTCATGTGGCTTCACCAGAACAACATCCGTTCTTACGTTGTACACGGCTGATTGAACCGTCAATGGTATTTACTATTGAACCAGGCTTATACTTTATCGATAGTCTGTTAGCCGACTGGCAAGACAAAGCCGAGAATAAGCTGTTTAATTGGCAAAAAATTGATGCTTTCCGCCAGTTTGGTGGTATTCGTATCGAAGATAACATTATTGTGCACCGTGAGCGCAATGAGAATATGACTCGCGAGTTGCAACTGCCATAAGCGGTCGCTGAAAAGGACATTATGCAATATCGTTCGATTATCCGTATCTTGGGGATGCTGATTGCTATCTTCAGTATCACCATGGTGCCGCCGGCGATGGTGGCGTTCTGGTATAAAGATGGTGCGGGTTTACCCTTCATTTTGTCCTTTTTAATGTGTGTTGCCATCGGTTTTATTACCTGGTATCCGAATCGCAAATACCGTCGCGAACTTAAAGTACGTGACGGTTTTTTAATTGTGGTGTTGTTTTGGATTGTGCTCGGTGCGGTGGGCGGTATCCCGTTAGTTCTGGCTGAATATCCGAATTTGAATCTCGCTTCCGCGATGTTTGAAGCCTTTTCTGGCTTAACCACGACCGGCGCCACAGTGCTAACCGGCATTGAGTTGTTACCCAAGGCCATTCTTTATTATCGCCAGCAATTGCAATGGCTAGGCGGTATGGGGATTATCGTTTTAGCAGTGGCCATTTTGCCACTGCTCGGTGTGGGCGGGATGCAGTTGTTTCGTGCTGAAACCCCCGGGCCGGTTAAAGATAACAAAATGACACCGCGTATTGCTGATACCGCAAAGCACCTCTGGTATATCTATTTAGCCTTAACCATTACTTGTGCCTTAGCTTTTTATTTAGCCGGCATGTCGGCGTTCGACGCCATCTGTCACGCGTTTTCAACGGTCGCTATTGGTGGCTTTTCTACTTATGACGCCAGTATCGGGCACTTTAACAGTCCGTTGATCAATCTGATCTGTGTGTTCTTTTTGTTTATTAGCGCGGTAAATTTCACCCTACATTTTGCTGTCGTGCGCGGCAAAAATTTAAAAACCTATTTTGGCGATCCAGAATTTAATACCTTTTTTGGGATTCAAGTGGCCTTAATTGTCATTTGTTTCTTAGTGTTGCTGCACACCAGTGTCTATCCCGATAAGCTCACCGCACTAAATCATGCCGTATTTCAAGCTGTGTCTATCTCCACTACCGCCGGTTTTGCTACGGATGGCTTTTCAACCTGGCCATTGTTTTTGCCTATTTTGCTAATATTTTCAAGTTTTATTGGCGGCTGTGCCGGCTCGACCGGTGGCGGCATGAAAGTTGTGCGAGTGCTGTTGTTGTTTAAGCAGGGCGCGCGTGAGCTCAATCGCTTGGTGCATCCACGTGCGGTATATGCCATTAAGTTAGGTCGTCGCGCTGTAGAAGATCGTATTGTGCAAGCGGTATGGGGCTTCTTTGCGGCTTATGCGTTAGTGTTTGTGGTGATTATGCTGGCGTTGATTTTTACTGGCTTAGATAATATTACGGCGTTTTCAGCAACCGCGGCTTGTTTAAATAACCTGGGGCCGGGTCTGGGCGAAGTGGCCGCTCACTTCGGTAATATCCCCGATGCCAGTAAATGGATTTTGATTGTGGCTATGGTGTTCGGTCGCTTGGAGATTTTCACCTTGCTGGTGCTATTTACCCCTGCCTTTTGGAAAGACTAAGCTTAGGGTGTTAGATAAAAATCGCACTGACTTGGAACAGCTTTTCGACTTCCACAATGTGTTTTTTATCGACCATAAATAAGATAACGTGATCATCAGTATTGATGCGCGTATTATCATGGGCAATCATGACTTCATCGCCTCGGACGATGGCGCCGATAGTGGTGCCTGGCGGCAGTTTAATTTCGCCAATGGTTTTACCTACCACCTTGCTGGTGCTACTGTCACCATGCGCGATGGCTTCAATGGCTTCAGCCGCGCCACGGCGCAGTGAATACACATTGACAATGTCACCACGGCGAATATGCGTCAATAACGCTGAGATAGTGGCTTGTTGCGGCGACACCGCAATATCCACTTCGCCACCTTGCAATAAATCAACATAGGCACTGCGCTTAATTAGCACCATGGTCTTTTGTGCGCCCATGCGCTTTGCCAGCATGGCCGACATGATGTTGGCTTCGTCATCGTTCGTTACTGCAATAAAAACATCGATTTGCTCAATGTTTTCTTCTTCTAACAATTCAGGATCGGAAGCATCGCCGACATAGACAACAGTGTTATCTAAGCCACTGGATAAGAATTCAGCCCGCTCTTTACTACGCTCAATTAATTTTACACTATGGGTTTTTTCTAATGCGCGGGCTAAACCAAATCCGACGTTACCACCACCGGCAATCATGATCCGTCGATAGCTACGTTCTAACTTTTGCAGTTCGCTCATTACCGCGCGAATGTGTTTAGTGGCTGCGACAAAGAACACTTCATCGTCGGCTTCAATAATAGTGGTGCCCAGCGGCTTTATCGCATTACCACGGCGATAAATGGCGGCCACACGGGTTTCGATATGTGGCATGTGTTCTTTCAGCGCCGATAACGCATGGCCCACTAATAAGCCACCGTAATAGGCTTTCACCGCAACTAAACTGACTTTACCTTCAGCAAATTCAACGACCTGTAGTGCACCGGGGTAATCAATTAGCCGGCGAATATAATTGGTCACCAACGCTTCCGGCGCAATAAAGTGGTCAACGGGCATATCGTCTTTGTGGAACAGCTCATCGCGGTACTTTAAATACTGATTGGTGCGAATACGGGCAATTTTCAGCGGCGTATTAAACATGCTGTAGGCCACCTGACAGGCCACAATGTTAACTTCATCCGAGTTGGTCACGGCAACAACCATGTCGGCATCTTCGGCGCCGGCTTTGCGCAAAATATCAGGATGTGAGCCATGACCAAACACCACCTGCAGGTCAAAACGATCTTGCAATGAGCGCAGTTTATCCAGATTGGTATCAACAATCGTAATATCATTCTGTTCACCGACCAGATTTTCTGCCAGTGTTGCGCCAACTTGTCCTGCCCCTAGGATGATGATTTTCATAGTCTGTCTCAGTTCGGCGTTGCTTTGTGCAACAAGGCAAAGAAGAAGCCATCCATGTCGGCTGCACCCGGTAAGATTTGCCAACAAGCTTCGGTACCTGCCTGAGTGATAGGCACTAGGCTTGCATCGGCTTGGTGTGCCAAAAATTGCGTGATTTGTTGCTGGTTCTCAGCCGGTAACACACTACAGGTTGCATAAAGTAAGGTGCCGCCAGGTTTTAATAGCTGCCAAGCTTGTTGCAAAATGTCGGTTTGTAAGCTGGCTAAATTAGCGATATCGGCTTTTTTACGTAACCAGCGAATATCAGGATGGCGCCGGATCACACCGGTGGCTGAACAGGGTACATCTAATAAAATGCGATCAAATAGGTCACCTTGCCACCAGCGTGCAGTATCAAGCACATCGGCAGCAACGACGCGAGCCTCTAATTGTAGCCGTGCTAAGTTTGCATGCACGCGCTCTAGTCGTTTTTCATCACGATCCAGTGCGGTTAAATGCAGGTCAGTGGTCTGTTCCAAAATATGGCACGTTTTGCCACCGGGCGCGCAGCATGCATCCAGCACTTGCTCGCCGGGTTGTGCATTCAGTAATAAAGCGGCATGTTGCGCTGCGGCATCTTGCACAGAGAACCAGCCTTGCTGATAGCCCGGTAAGCTGGTGATATCGCAAGCCTGTTGTAGTTTGATCGCAACCGGTAAATAGCTAAAGGGTTGGGTATAAGCAATATCTTCAGCCGTTAGCGCAGCACAAAATTGCGTTGGGCTAATTTGTTGCTGATTAACGCGCAGCCATAACGGTGCTTTTTGTTGGTTGGCTACCAGGATATCAGACCAATCTGCGGGGTATGCTTGTTGCAAAGCGCTGATTAGCCAGCCGGGGTGGTTAAATTTCACGGCATCAGGCGCATGACTAAAATCAAATAGTGCCGGTTGACGTTGCACACTGCGTAATACCGCGTTAATCAGTTTTGTTAGGCTTTGGCCTTTTAAACTTCGTGCGGCTTCAACCGTTTCGCTGATGGCGGCATGATCAGGAATGCGCATAAACTTTAACTGATAAATGCCCACATACAATAAGAACTGCAACGGCCGCAGTTGTTTCACCAACGGTTTGCTCATCAGTTGTTGGCAAACGGTTTCCAGTTGCGGTAAGTAACGCATGACCCCAAAGCAAATTTCTTGTAGCAAAGCTTTGTCTGCCGGCAAATCTAATTTAAGTTGTGCCCGAGGTAAGGCGTCCGATAAAGACTTACCTTGGTCAATCACTTGATAACAGGTATCGGCGGCGAGTGCGCGAAGTTGGGCGCTCATAATTGCTGACCCACAGGTAACCAGTCACTGCGGCCATTTAGAAAATCAGCCGCTGACATAGGTTTTTTACCGGGGGGCTGCAGTTGCGTAATCACTAAAGACCCTTGCTGGCAGCTGATATAAATACCGGTTTTATCTGCCCTAATAACGGTGCCAATAGTTTGTTCGTCACTCGGTACAACATGTGCTTGCCAAACTTTGACCGCACCTTGGGGTAGCTCAAGATAGCTGACTGGCCAGGGGTTAAAAGCTCGCACTTCACGTTCTAGCGCATCGGCATTCTTATTAAAATCAAGACGGGCTTCTTCTTTGGATAGTTTTTGTGCATAACTGGCTGCAGCGTCTTGCTGGGCTTCGGCTTGTTGTTGCAACTGAGGTAGTTGTGTCAGTGCAGTGAGTAACGCTTGCGGCCCCAACTCTGCCAATTTGCCATACAAAGTGGCACTGGTGTCGGTTGAAGCAATTGAGATCGCGGCTTTACTGAGCATCGCCCCGGTGTCTAACCCTTCGTCCATTTGCATAATGGTGACGCCCGTTTGCTGATCGCCAGCCCAGAGCGCGCGTTGAATAGGTGCAGCGCCACGCCAGCGCGGTAACAACGAACCGTGCACATTGATACAACCCAAGCGCGGCGTGTCTAGTACTACCTTGGGTAAAATTAAGCCATAGGCAACGACAATCATCAAATCGGCGTCTAAGGCGGCTAATTCTTGCTGCGCAGCCGCTTTTTTGAGTGATTTCGGTTGATATACCGGGATCTGCTGGCGCTCAGCTAATTGTTTCACTGGGCTCGGTTGTAGTTTTTGACCACGGCCAGCCGGTCGGTCAGGCTGGGTGTAAACCGCCACAATCTGATGTTCGCTTGCTAACAACGCCTGCAAGTGGCAGGCGGCGAAATCCGGTGTACCGGCAAAAATAATTCGAAGAGGTTGGGTCACAGTTTTTCCTGTTTACAGCGCGTGGCGTTCAGCCAGTTTGGCTTCTTTTTCTAGCTTCTTTCGGATACGCTCGCGTTTTAAAGGCGACAGATAATCAATAAACAGCTTGCCAATTAAATGGTCTAGTTCATGCTGTAAACAAATGGCGAGTAGGCCATCGGCTTGCAGTTCGAAATTATTGCCATCAATATCCTGAGCTTTTAAGGTAATATTTTTGGCTCGCTTCACTGACGCGTAGTTTTGCGGCACAGATAAGCAGCCTTCTTCATAGCTGGTTTCGCCATCGTGTGCGATAATCTCAGGGTTAATAAACACCATGGGCTCACTGCGATCTTCCGAGTGATCTAACACGACGATGCGTAAATGCTGATTAACTTGGGTCGCCGCTAAGCCGATACCATTTTCATCATACATGGTGTCGAGCATATCGGTAACTAACTGCCGAATTTCCGGCGTAATAGTGGTGACCGGTTTGGCAATAGTGCGCAAACGATCGTCTGGGTAATGTAATACTTTTAAAACAGCCATAACACCTACAAAAATATGCTTTAATTAAATCACTGTGGTATGTTTTAATTTTAGCCATTATTGCGCTGCAATAACAGCTTAGTATGTAATAATTACAAAACAGTATAGTTTTAAAGGAAGCTGGCATGCTGAAAAAAATAACACTGATAATAGCGGCCTCAATATGTTGGTTTTCAGCTAGTGTGTTAGCAGATGTATTAAAGTTGCGCGACAACGCACCGATGACCTACGTGGTTAAAGCGGGGGACACGTTATGGGATATTTCTGGTTTATATCTCAATGAGCCTTGGTTGTGGCCGCAATTATGGCAAATGAACCCACAAGTTGATAACCCACACTTAATTTATCCTGGTGATATTTTAACGTTAACTTTTGATAGTGAAGGTCGCCCGGTATTGGCCGTGAATAAGCGGGCGGTGCGTTTAACACCACAAACCCGTACTACGCATAAAAATCCGGATGCGATAGCCACCTTACCCTTGGGTATCATACGTCCTTTTTTAACCTATGATCAGGCCTTATCACAAGCTGAGATCGATGCTTTACCTTACATCTTAGGGAGCAATCGTGCCTCTAAAAGTGCCGCTGAAACACAGACGTTATATGTGAATAATGAGCTACTGCAAGGTGCAGCTTATGCAGTATATCGTCAAGGCCGGGCTTATGTTGATCCGGATACCGGTGAAACACTGGGTCATGAAACACGCTTAATTGCCACCACCCGAGTTATTCGGAGCGGCAGTGCAGCGACAGAAAGTAGCGCTTTCGAGCCCGCCGCTATGCAGGTACTGAATATTACCCGTGAAATTCGCCAAGGCGACAAGGTGATCCCGGCCTACGAATCGCAATCTTTGCCGGTACACTTTTTGATGACGCAGCCAAGTACACCGATCGAAGGTCGCATTATTGCCGCGTCGTCTGATTTACGTGAAATGGCTAAAATGGATGTGGTTATTCTTAACCGCGGTGAGCAGGAATTAAAAGCCGGTCACATGCTGGGTATTTATCGGCAATCACCGACCGTGGTTGACGGTCGCAATGGCCCTGTTTACCTTGAAGATGCGACCAAGCTGCAAAAACTGATGCGTGATGTTGGTGGTGAAGCCATTGAAATGCCGAAAGAGAAAGTCGGTGAAATGATGGTCTTTAAAACCGCAGAAAAAGTCAGCTTTGCAATTGTCACGCAAACCATTGCTCCGGTTCGCGTTGGAGATAGTATCGGCAACCTATAAGGTAAACTGTCGGGAGCTATGATGTTATGGAAGCATTACATACATGGCTTGCGTTAGCGAGTGTGCATGGTTTAGACGGCCAGCGCTGTCGCCAGCTAAACGAGCATATTGGTTTGGCAGAGTTATTGGCTTTGCCGGCCAGCACCTTACAACAGCTGGGCCTGACTAAAAAGCAGGCCCAATTGCTTTGTTATGAGAGCGCGTCTTGGGTTGAGCAAGCGCTGAGCTGGCAGGCCGAAACGGCTGATCAGCATATTATTGCTTTTGACCATCCGTTTTATCCTCCGTTATTAAAAGAAATTCCACATCCACCTGCCGTATTATTTGTTAAAGGCCAAGTAGAGTTATTATCGTCGGCACAAATTGCCATGGTAGGCAGTCGTGCGCCTACCCCTACCGGCAGAGCGGTTGCTCGACAACTGGCTGCTGAGTTAACTGAACAAGGTATGGTCATCACTTCAGGGATGGCGAAAGGGATCGACAGTGAAAGTCATTTAGGTGCTTTAAACGCTGGTGGGAAAACAGTAGCCGTATTAGGGCATGGGCTGCGACAAGTTTATCCTAGTTGTAATCGTCATTTAGCTACACGTATTGTGCAAGCGGGTGCTCTTGTTTCTGAATATTTTCCAGATGTGCGTGCCCGAGCTGAGTTTTTCCCGCAACGAAATCGCATTGTTGTTGGTCTAAGTACGGGTACTGTTGTTGTTGAAGCCGCATTAAAGAGTGGTTCGTTAATTAGTGCGAATCTTGCTGCGGATTATAATCGTGAAGTGTTTGCTGTACCGGGCAGTTTTCATAATGCGCAAGCTGCAGGCTGTCATTACCTGATCCAACAAGGCGCTAAACTTGTCAGTTGTGTGGCCGATATACTAGAAGAGCGAACGGTTTTTGCTGATAACGGTTTAGCTGCTGTCCCAGAAATAAATGTCACGCTAGACTTGTGCAGTCAGCAGTTGTTCGATAACGTAGGAGATAGTCCCATACCAGCCGATGTGCTGGCAGAGCGGGCCAACATGTCAGTGGCAGACGTATCCATTACCTTACTTGAGCTTGAATTAGCCGGTAAGGTTGCAGTAGTTCCCGGTGGTTACATTAGATTGAGGAGTACCTGATTATGTTTGATATCCTCGTTTATCTGTTTGAAAATTATATACATAACGAAGCTGATATTTATGTAAATCATGCCGATCTGACCAAAGAGCTCAGTAAAGCCGGGTTTCATGATGATGATATATTTCGTGCCTTAAAATGGTTAGATCGATTATCTGCCTTGCAAGAGAATCAAACTAAACCTTATCTTTCCAAAGTAGCGAGCAACTCGACGCGGATTTTTACTGCAGATGAGTATCGGAAAATTGATACCCCAGGCCAAGGTTTCTTGATGTTTCTTGAGCAAGTTAACGTGCTGGATGCCACAACCCGCGAAATGGTAATTGATCGGGTTATGGACTTAGACAGTGCTAGTATCAGTTTGGATGATCTTAAGTGGGTTGTCTTAATGGTGCTGTTTAATGTACCTGGTCGAGAAAGTGCGTATGCCCAAATGGAAGATTTAATTTTTGACGAAGTTGATGGGCCGCTACACTAGCGCGTAGAATGCACATTAATGCTGGCGAGTGGTTCGTCAGCATTATTCAACTTAGGCTGTTATGACCGATCCTTCACCGTTATTTTCTTTACCGCAACAAACCGAACACTGCCCACTGTGCCAACAACCCTTACAGATCCGCTCAGGTAAAAATGGGGCTTTTTTAGGTTGCACGGGTTACCCAAGCTGCCATTATATTAAAGCATTACATCAGCATGAAACCAGCGTAGTTAAGGTACTAGAGCAAGAACATTGTCCAGAATGTTCAAGTGCTTTGGCGGTGAAAAATGGTCGTTATGGTATGTTTATAGGCTGCACTAATTATCCTGCGTGTCATTTTATTGTCCATGAAGAACCGGTGACTACTGAGCAGTCAAATGTCAGTTGTCCTAAATGTCAGCAGGGGAGTTTAACCGAGCGGTTAAGTAAGTTTGGTAAAACCTTTTGGGGTTGTGATCGATATCCACAATGCAAGTTTATTGTTAACGACCAGCCAGTGGTTGGGATCTGTCAATACTGTGCCTTTCCATTATTATTGCAGAAGAAGTCGGGGCAGGTCTGTGCCAGCAAAGCTTGCCAACAGAAACAAACTGCCCCGGATCCTAGCTTGGACTAAAGTTGATGTAACATCTGCTCTAGTTCAGGAAAAGCACTTGCCGGTAATTGATCAATCAATTTAGCAAATTGGGCTTTAAGTTCGGCGGTACTGTTGGCCGATAAATTGATATGACCCATCTTCCGACCCGCACGTTTAGTTTTGCCATACCAATGCAAACCCAGCGCAGGAATATTCAAAATTGCGCTGGGCACTTCATCTTCACCCAAGATATTGACCATCAGCGTTGGCCGCACCAAGGCGGTACTGCCTAACGGCAAACCACAGACTGCACGTAAATGATTGGCAAACTGACAGCAATCAGCACCTTGCTGTGTCCAGTGCCCCGAGTTGTGCACGCGTGGGGCGATTTCGTTCACCAGCAATTGGCCAGCCACATCAAAGAACTCAATTGCTAATACACCAACGTAATCGAGTTGTTCGGCAACGGCAGCAAACATCTGTTCGGCTTGGTGTTGCAGTGCGTGATCCACTGGACGTGCTAACGACACACTGAGTACACCGTTAACATGATGGTTTTCAGTCAGTGGATAAACTTTCACTTCACCTGTTCTACTGCGAGCACCGACCAGCGATACTTCACGTTGAAAGCCAATGAATTGTTCCGCAACGATAGCTTGGCTGCTATCTGCCGCTAAAAAATCGGCCATTTGCTGCCATACGGTGGCAGTTTGCGCGGCCTCTTTTAAACGCCATTGGCCTTTGCCATCATAGCCCGCCAAGGCGCTTTTAAAGATAAGCGGTAAGCCTAAGCGACTCACCGCCTGTTCAAAATCGGCCTGGTTGTTGATCACCTGATAAGCGGCATTGGCAACACCAGTGCTGGCCAGTAAAGCTTTCTCTACCCGACGATCCCCTCCCGCATGAATAGCGCTGGCGCCCGGTAAAAATTTACCACTAGCTTGGCATTGCTCTAAGATAGCCAAGGGAATATGTTCAAACTCAGCAGTCACCACATCAGCAGCTTCAAGTGCTTGCGCTAAGCCGCTGCCTAATTGTTGCTGGGTTAACGGGTGCACTAGTGTGTCTGTATTGACATCATAGGCACTGATGGTGATGTTTAACGGTGCTCCAGCAAGCGCCATCATCCGTGCCAATTGGCCGGCACCTAACACTAATACTTTCATAGTGCGACCTGTGATGGATCCGGTTGGCTTAATACCGACTCGGTTTGAGCCGCGCGGAAAGTATCAATTTGGGCCAATAAACTGGCATCGCTGGTGGCTAAAATTTGCGCGGCTAACAAACCTGCATTGGCAGCACCCGCATCACCAATCGCCAGTGTGCCTACAGCAACACCTTTTGGCATTTGTACAATAGACAATAAAGAGTCGATACCCTTTAAAGCTTTTGACTGCACAGGAACACCTAAAACCGGCAAACTGGTAAAAGCGGCGGCCATACCCGGTAAGTGCGCAGCACCACCAGCACCGGCAATGATCACTTTCAAACCCCGTGCAGCCGCGCCAGTGGCGTAATCAGCCAGTAATTGTGGGGTGCGATGAGCCGAAACCACCTTGGTCTCATAGGCAATGCCAAAACGGTCAAGCATATCTGCCGCATGTTTCATGGTAGGCCAATCTGACGTTGAACCCATGATAATACCAACCTGCATAGTGGTTTCCTTGTGAACTTGATGAAGTCGAAGTTTGAAACGGTTATTATACCGCCCATCGTGTTACGAATAAAATGTTTAGTGGCTAGGTCGTCTGTCTGCGGCATGAATTAGGTGAAAAATGGCAACAATTGATACTGCAGTAGAACAATTAATGGCAGGTGAGGTGATTGCATACCCTACCGAGGCGGTTTATGGCCTTGGATGTGATCCAGATAATGAAGAGGCGGTGTTAAAACTGCTCGCTATTAAGCAGCGTCCCGTTGCAAAGGGCTTGATCCTGATTGCCGCGAACTACTCCCAGTTACTGCCTTACATCCACGACAACGCTATTCCGATAGAGCGGCGTTTTCAAATATTTTCATGTTGGCCAGGTCATATGAGTTGGGTTCTTCCCGCCAGTGCTAAGGCGCCGCGTTGGATAACAGGCAATTTTAATAGTATTGCGGTGCGTGTCAGTGCACATCCGGTAGTACAACAGTTATGTCAGGCGTATGGTAAACCTATTGTTTCCACCAGCGCTAATCTTGCAGGCGAAGCAGCCATTAATGATTATCAGCAATTATTAGCCAGTATTGGCTTACAAGTCGCTGCGGTGGTTGATGGGCCTTTAGGGGGGGCGACCCAACCTAGCCAAATACGTGATGCCATGACCGGCGAAATCATCAGGAGTTAATATGCCTCATCATTCTGAGCAACTTGCTCAAGTACAAGCCTTTTTAATGGCGTTACAAGATCAACTGTGCCAGCAACTTGCTGAGGCCGATGGTGGCGCGCAATTTGTTGAAGATGCTTGGCAGCGACCAGAAGGCGGTGGTGGTCGCAGTCGGGTATTAACGGGTGGTCAAGTCTTTGAGCAAGCAGGTGTAAATTATTCACATGTGTTTGGTGCACAGATGCCTGCCTCTGCGACTGCGCATCGCCCTGAGTTAGCGGGGCGCAACTTTAATGCTTGCGGTGTATCTTTGGTGTTGCATCCTAACAATCCTTATGTGCCGACTACGCATGCCAATGTCCGGTTTTTTATTGCAGAAAAAGAAGGCGAGGAACCGGTATGGTGGTTTGGCGGCGGGTTTGATTTAACGCCTTACTATCCATTTGAAGAAGATGTTGTTCATTGGCATCAAACAGCGAAGGATGCTGTCGATCCTTTTGGTGCTGATTATTACCCTGCTTATAAGAAGTGGTGTGATGATTACTTCTATTTAAAACATCGTGGCGAAACCCGCGGCGTGGGTGGCTTATTTTTTGATGATTTAAATGTTTTAGGTTTTGAGCAAAGCTTTGCATTAATGCGTGCGGTAGGAGAAGCCTTTATCCCGGCTTATCTGCCCATTGTGGCTAAACGTAAAGCCTTGCCATATGCCGAGCGTGAGCGCCAATTTCAACTCTATCGGCGTGGCCGCTATGTAGAGTTTAATTTGGTTTATGATCGCGGCACTTTATTTGGTTTGCAAAGTGGCGGGCGTACCGAGTCAATCTTAATGTCGATGCCGCCTTTAGTTCGTTGGCAGTATGCTTATCAACCTGAAGCGGCTAGCCCAGAAGCGTTGTTGTATGAGCGTTATTTAAAGCCGCAAGATTGGTTGGGTTTGTTAGCTGCTCACTAGCAGTTGATCATATGTGACGCCAGTTGACCAATCGACTGGCGGATCCCTTCGCGTAACACTTTATCGCTGACCACTTCATTTAATGCCTGATTCATACAAAACATCCATTCTTCACGCATTTGCTCATTAACTTCAAAGGGTAAATGCCTGGCACGCAGCCGAGGGTGCCCATATTTTTGTTCGAATAAAGCTGGGCCGCCTAACCAACCAGACAAAAACTCAAAAAACTTCTGCCGAATACCATCTAAAGGTAAAGGATGCATGGCATAGAGGGCTTTCGCTTCAGGTGCCGTTTCCATAATGTCGTAAAAACGGTTGGCCAAGTGACGCACTGCCGCTTCGCCGCCCATTAATTGATATGGTGTTTGCGTAGGAGTGGGATGCGTATTGCTATTTGTGTTACTTTTATTAAAAATTATCTGTATTAACTTCTTAAAAGGCATCATTGTGGACCGTTACGCAGTATTTGGTAATCCAATAGGGCACTCTAAGTCCCCTTTTATTCACCAGCAATTTGCATTGCAAACGGCTGAACCCATAAGTTATGAGGCTATTCTAGCACCGGTAGAGGGTTTTGCCGACAGCTGGCAGCACTTCATCAATGCCGGTGGCAAGGGCGCAAATGTCACTATGCCGTTTAAAGAGCAAGCGTTTGCCTTAGCGCAAGTGCGTTCAGAGGGGGCGTTACAAGCGGGGGCGGTAAACACCTTATATTTTAACGATGCTGGCCAAATTGTTGGGGATAATACGGATGGTGTGGGCCTACTGCATGACTTGCAGCGATTAGGCGTGGCATTAGCGGAAGCTAAAGTGTTAATCATCGGCGCGGGCGGCGCAACTCGCGGCATAGTGGGGCCTTTATTAAAAGCAGGCGTAGGGCAAATTGTTATTGCTAATCGTACCCAAGCCAAAGCTGAAGCAATTACGGCAAATTTTAATGCCAAGGTAAGTGCAGCAGCGTTAACCAATATACCGATGTTACCTTATCAATTAATTATTAATGCAACTTCATCAGGTTTAACTGGGCAGCGACCTGAATTTAACAGCGTGCATTTAGCGCATTGTCAATTAGCTTATGACATGTTGTACGGTGCTTCACCCACTGCTTTTCTGGTATGGTGCCAGCAACAAGGTGTGCAAAATACTGCAGATGGTTTAGGCATGTTAGTGGGGCAAGCGGCCGCCGCGTTCGCTTTATTCCGTGGCAAGCAACCGGATATGGCGCCAGTACTGGCGCAGTTAAAGGCACAATTAGCGTTATGAACCAGCAATTAATTTTTAATAACGACTTTCACTATGCAGCGCCCAAACAAGCCATAGCCTTTAGTTGCTTAGTAAGTGGTTTAAAAGTGCAGTGTTATATCGCTATACCGGCAAAGCAAGATGCACAAGACTTCCTCTCCCAAGTAATCGCTGATGCGTTTACTTGGGAAGATCTGACTGAAACCGCTATTGCCGAAGATACCTATATAGAAAGTGGTGAAATTTGGCTTTAACCTTCCGCCAAATACTCATTCTTTAATTGGACATAATTTAAAGCCGACTCGGTTAGAAAGCTTTTCTCATGATCATTTAATGGCCGAGCCGCTTTAGCGGGGCTACCCACGTATAAATAGCCGCTTTGTAGTGTTTTACCTGGCGGCACTAAACTTCCCGCCCCGATAATCACATCATCTTCTACCATCACATCATCCATAACAATGGCACCCATGCCAACAAGTATGCGGTTGCCTAGGGTGCAACCATGTAGCATGACTTTATGTCCCACCGTGACATCTTCACCAATAATCAAGGGTGAGCCAGCGGGCTTACCTTTGCTTGGGCGTGATAAATGTAAAACGGAGCCATCTTGAATATTGCTTCTAGCACCAATCTTAATGAAGTTAACATCGCCCCTTGCCGCAACTAATGGCCAGATACTGACATCCTTAGCTAATTCAATATCGCCGACTAAAACACTCGATGCGTCTACATAAACGCCTTCAGCTAGTTTCGGTGCAATACCTTTATATGTTCTTAAAGTCATAAAACCCTCCTGTGAAGACTTATTATGCAGTAAATGTTGTAAAAATCTGCATTTCGTTGAAATTTTCTGCTAACGATCGAAAATGACAAAGTTTTTTAATTATAACGCTTGCAGGATATTTAAAAGGTCCTATAATGCGCGCCATGCCACGGGGGATGCGGCGAACGAGAGTTCAGCGAAACCTGAGGTGATAAAGCGAAGTTGCAAAAATCTTTAAAAAAGACGCTT
>NZ_JAJHOG010000021.1:0-36462 GCF_020819615.1 Rheinheimera sp. UJ51 | reverse complement strand
AAAGAACCGACGTATATCGGGTTGTTTTAAAGCAGGCATACATAACTCTCATTGTTGGCAACACAGAAAGATATGATGCGTGATCAGTCAGCAAATAAAAGATGTGATGGCCGGACGCTTACCTTCTTTCTGACGGTTGTTTTCAAATTGTGATAATAAAAGGCTTGGCACTAGCAGTGCCAGTAATGGCGTTGTGAATTAACAATGATTGGTAAAAAACGTTTTTAAATGAGTGGTCCTGTAAGTGCAATTAACCAACTGGATTCTTATCCACGGCGATTTTTTACCTCTTGAGGTGTGCATGGGTAAGGGGGTTAGTGGCGTGATGCTATATTCACGGCGATTTTTTACCTCTCTAGTTGCCCATGAGTAAAGGTATTTGTAGTGGTGGTGGAATGCTATATCCATGGCGATTTTTTACCCCCCAAGGTGCACGTGTATAAAGGCGTTTAGCGGTGGGATGCCTATATTTACGGCGATTTTTTACCTCTTGAGGTGCCCGTGAGCAAAGGGTTTTAGTGGCGTGACGCAAAATCCACGGCGATTTTTTACCTCTCGATGTGCACATGGGTAAAGGGGGTTAGTGGCGTGATGCTATATTCACGGCGATTTTTTACCTCTTGAGGTGCGCATGGGTAAAGGGGGTTAGTGGCGTGATGCTATATTCACGGCGATTTTTTACCCCTACAAGGTGACCGTGAGTGAAGGGGGGTGTGGCATGATGCAAAATCCACGGCGTTTTTTTACCTCTTGAGGTGCCGATGGGTAAAGTAGGTTAGTTGCGTGATTCAAAATTCACTGTGATTTTTTACCTCTCGAGGTGCCAGCCAGTGTGTGAAGGCGGTTAGTAATACTGCTGCAAAATTCAAAGTGATGCTTTACCTAGCCAAGTTTGGGATGCCCATTTTAAGTGGCGTAATACGGATCAATTTTTATTACGAATAATACAACCGATGCTAGTGTGTATTCATTAAAAATGAGAATTGGTCTGTAAAATACCAAGTGTCTTGTTTTTTACCGTTGAACAATCTAGTTTTATATTTTGTATTGTAATTAACCGTTGCGAGGATACGAATTGACGCCGTTCAAGATAGGTTCTGCACCAGAGCAGGGTATTGAGCAACCAAAGGCGTGGGCAGAGGCGTTTTTTACTACGATTGATCACCTAGCTGCTTTTGTTGATCTTCCTCCTCAGTCTCTTAAAAGGCCAGAGCGTGTAAAGCAATCGAAAGTGCAAACGAGGTTAATCGAGATCCATGCACTATTACGTCGGGTGCGGCCCTGGTTTAATTCGGATCAGGCTGCATGGGCATGGTATATCGGTGAGCCGATTGTCGCTTTTGAGCAATTAACGCCATCAAAAATTATTAAAAAATTTCATGGCTCAGGTGTTGAGGCATTGAATGATTGGATCACAGAGCGAGAAATGGGCGGTTTCAATTAGTGGCATTTTGCTAAACTGAGGTAGTTTAATAATCCACTATTGATATCCCACCTCTATTTCTTGATCTAATGCGGTTAGTTCAACAAGAACAGTGAGTCTTGTGTGTTAGAAAAAGCAGGCTAAGAAATTAGTACATCCGGCACAGACAGGCCACACGCTCTGGCCAACGACATGACAAACCATTCATTTTGAGTACTAAAGTAATAGACCGTAGTGTCAGTATGTTCGGGTTTTAAAATGTGCGTTGATAGTCTGCTATTCCTACATCATGAAGTGCATTACTGTCTGTAGAAAGCGTATAAGTAAAACTGTGTTTTTTTAAGTAAAACGAGTGGCTTGTAAGTGGAATGGTTGGTTTGTAAGTGTTACCTTAAATATATAAGTATTTTATCTTTAGTGATAACTAACAAGGTATTCTTACAGATGAGCCCAATAGGGTACACCTACCTAAATCAGTTTTACAAACTACTGCTTCCGAAGCTGAATGTCGAGGTCTTTGCTGATAAATCAGTGTCAGCAGACAGCATAGTAGATTTTGGTTCATCTAAAAGAAGAGTGATACCTGCCACAAGAAAAATTACCGACTCACCCTATGAGCACATGTGCGCTGCAATTAAATACCAAGGTATTCGTCTTCATTTTTTTGCTGCAATATTCAAAGTCATTGATGTAAATGAATTTGCAGATTTCATTCGAGCATCACCACAATCAAAATATAACAGAGTGCTGTGGTTTTTGTTCGAATGGCTAACTGATGCAGAACTCCCCATACCCGCATTGACCAGTGGGAACTACATCACGCTGTTTGATGATGCGTTTTACTATACTTTAAAAGACGGCATTCGGCACAAAAGAATGCGTGTCATAAACAATGCTATTGGGAACAGAGACTACTGCCCAACAGTAAGAAAAACAAAGCAAATTCAGAAAATTGCCGGCATAGATGTTTATGAAACTGCCTATACAAAAATGCAATCGTTGGGGGATGTATTATCAACCGATATTTTGGGACGTTCTATAAATTATCTCTACTCGAAAGAAACCAAATCATCGACTGAAATTGAGAATGAGCGCCCTGATAAACAGAGAATGCAGCGGTTTTTGAATGCGGTCAAAAATGTTGGTCTGTTTGAGTTAAACAAAGGCAAACTGATTGATATCCAAAATCAGATTGTCGAAGAGAGGGTTAGAGCTAACGATTACAGAACGGATGAAATCTATGTTGGCAGCACGATCCAACGGTATAATATCGTTGATGAGGATGTGCATTACATAGGTCCACTGGCTAAACATGTACCTGGAATGATGGCTGGGTTGTTAGCTACGCATGAGAATCTGATGTTAGACAGATCTATGCCTGCCCTGATCCATGCATGCATCATCTCGTTTGGTGAAGTTTATATCCATCCTTTTATTGATGGTAATGGCAGATTGCATCGATATCTGATCCATGACGTGATGAAACAACGTGAAGCGAAACATAAGTTTATTATTCCTGTTTCTGCGGCAATTTTAAGAAATCCGGAAAAGTATGATCAGGTTCTGGAGAGTATTTCCAGACCAATTTTATCGATGCTTGATTATTCCTTTTCGGATGATTCAAAGATCGTAATTAACAATGACATCGAATACATGTATCGCTACCCAGACTTTACCGAGCATGTGAAATTTGTCTACGACATGATGGAAACCGCAGTTTCTTCAGAGCTCATCGAAGAAGTCTGCCTGATTATCTGTTTTGATACCCTGAAAGATCATATCAATAGCACCTTCGATATATCGAACAAAAATATCGATGTGCTAATTTCGTTGCTTTTAAGCAATGGTGGAACGTTATCTAAAAGCAAACAGAGCTATGTACAGCAGTTTATTGAGCTTAAGCACTTACCTGGAATTGAGACTGCAGCAAAAGGTATCATTGAGAAAATTTTCTCCCAATTCTCTGTAAACATACCCGAGCTGATGAATCGAAAGTAAAATTCAGCGGTATGTGTTTTGCGGACTTTCTTTGTTGACATTATTCACCTCTTTAAGCGATTGTATTTACTTAGCAAGGTGTCCAAAAGTGCTGGTACGGATCAGTGCTCGTTGATTTTTTAATGACTATTTTTCAATTTCATAAAATAGCTAAACGACCCTTGATCACCCAGTTTTTGGGATAGTGACAAACCAAGGTCAATCAGACTGGCATCTTTCTGATAAGACAGACCTTTTTTTAGCGCTTCAATACTTTGCGGTATCTGGCCAGTATTGTCTAATGCCAAAGCGTAAATATACCAATTCTGCACATTAGATGGGTTTAGCTCGGTTGCTTTTTTGAAATGAAAAACTGCCTTGGTTTTATTGGATTTGCGAATGTTGAACATACCAATTGAATAATGGATCAGGTCGCTTTTTGGCATCGAGCTAAGTGCTTTTTCTAACACGGACTCCTCCTTGGCCATTAAATTCTGCGAGCGATAAAGTTCTGCAAGGTTGATGTAATTCGCTTCAAAGTAAGGATCTACTATAGTTCCTTGTTTAAGAAGTGTCTCAGCCTGTTCAATATTGCCCTGCTCATATTCAATTAAACTCTGATTAAGGTTACCTTCTCCGCGCCACTGACTAATTGCATTCGACGCAGTAAGTTCACTGAGTGCATTTTTATAAGATGAAGACGAAATGCCCAAACCAACAAGGTTGTTTGCGGCAGCAACACGGATTGCTTTGTATTCATCTTCTAATAAACGTGGATAGGTTTTTAACCTTTCTCGTGGAGGAAGTGCCCGTCCGGCCTGTGCTACAGCCAAGCGTAAAAGAGGCTCTTCGCTTAAGATAAACGGACGTAATTCGCTGTCTGTTAACGCTTCAATACGGCTTGGTAATATAGCTAATAAAGTGGCTCTTTTTATGATTGGCAATGATTTTGCCTGCAATAGTTTAAGGATAGCCGCCTTGGTGAACTTTTCACCATGAATGAAGGCGATGTATTGTTCTTCTTCAATAATTAAAGTTGAGTCTCGCCCGTACCATTTTGATAACTGCTCGGCAACCCACGCGTTGCTTTTCTCATGGCAATTGATACATGCATTAGGCGCATCGGTTTTTTCAGAAACACGTGGGGAAGGGATGCTAAAACTGTGGTCTCGCCTTGCATCTACGCCCATATAAGTGCGCGTTGGCATATGACAGTTCACACACTGACTGGCTTCGCTGTTGCTGGGGTGCTTAGTGTGTTTTATACCATCGTAGGTGTTCGCTGCATGACATTGCAAACATAAGCCATTCCCCTCAACCTTAACTTTCATGGTATGGGGGTTATGGCAGTCGATACAGTTAACTCCGGCTTCATACATACGACTTTGCAAGAAAGAACCATAAACAAATACCTCTTCGTGAATTTGTCCATCAGCAAAATAGAGTGGAGGCATTAAAAATGACGGTGTGAATTGATCTAAAAACGTCTGTTCAGGATTTATTCCATTGGTAAGTGGCGAGCGCAAAGAGTGACAACCAAAGCAGCTCTCCATAAAATTATTATCGCGTTTTGCTGGTTGGTACTTTCCGTCAATTTCCTCATGCCAGCTTGCTATTTTGTCACCTTTTTTGAATAGCCACTTGCCCACTGCTTTTATGTCGTTTGAAGATAAACCACTAAGCAAATTTGGCGTTTTTAATAAGATTTCAGGTCTTTGAGTTTTATTTGCTATGTAATGGTTGGTCATATCGCCATGGCAAGAGGCGCAAGACACATTGATATTGTCGAATTGGCTGTTGAAGCTAAGGCTTTCGTTATCGAAATTGCGTTTTAAACCGGTTGAGTGGCAGTCAGCACACATTCCATTCCAGTTTTGCATGGGCTGTTTCCAATGAAGCCTGTCATTGATGCCGATGTCTTCTGCTGGGTGATTTGGATACCAACGCTGCCCCCCCTCATTCTGTTCTCGACTATCCCAGGCAAAAGGAAAAACCTGATATTTGCCATTTGGTGCTGGCACCAAATACTGCTGTAGTGGATAATGCCCAAAGGTATATATGACTTCATAAGTGTTGGTGGTTCCTGCCTCTGTTAAATCAATCAGGAACTTGTCTTTACTTCTATAAAATTTAGCTTTTTGCGAATAATGAGTTATTTCAACATCGTTAAAGTTAGCCAGAACGTTATCAGGATCCGCAGTAGCCATTGATTTTGCATGGTCAGACTGCAGCCATTGTTTAACTTGTTCTGTATGACATGAAACACAGTTTTCTTGGTTAGCTTCGCAGTGAGAGCTGACCAGATACAAAATGAACGCGAGTGCGAAGAATATGGGCTTCAATTGCTTAACTTCTTTTGTTGTATGAACACGGGTCTCTCAAGTTTTTTAGCTATACTTAACGTCGATTGAAAATTTGAAGTATTAATTGTCATTAAATGCGCCTTAATTGCTAACAATACTTTCAGTGAGCGTGCGTTAGTTTTTTCCTTCGATAAAGCTCGCTTTAAAAGCCCCGCGACATGCCAAAATCGACAAGCAGTAATTTTCGTTTTAATGACAGTCATTTTAAGAAAATCTGTTAATCATAATGCATCATAGTAAATCAAAAGCAATCTCATTTACATAATGTTGAAGTAAGATGCTTTATGTTGATAGGCAGCTTTAATACAATCAATTAATTCAGAGATCTTTTTCGGAACTTTCTTTACATAGGGATGAATAGCATAAACGCCTATATTCCTGGTTATAGGAGCGCCAAACAGAGTGATTAAGCTGCCATTCTGAATATCATCATGTACTAAACATTTTGGGACATAAACAACTCCATGCCCACACAACGCCGCCTTTCTTAATGCAGCAGCATTGTCGGAAGAAAATGATCCTGACACTTTTACCGTAATTTGTTCTTTTTCATTTTTGAATTGCCAGTTGTTACCCATCGATGCTGGATGTGTGTAGGTTAAGCAATTATGTTGGTTTAAAGCTTGCGGTTGTGATGGTTTTCCAAATCTAAGTAAATAATTATGTGACGCGCAAACAACCCATTGTGAATCTATAATATGTCTGGCTTTTAGGCTAGAATCCTCTAGTTGGCCCGTTCTTATCACTAGATCTACGCCTTCTTCAACAGGGTTTACAAATCGATTCTCCATTGACATATCAATCGTTAACTTCGGATGTTGAGCACAAAAGCCGACGATAGTCTCTGCTAGCAACAGGTCACCAGATATAGTAGGGACCGACATTTTTATATGCCCTGTTAAACTTCCATTTTTATCAGAAACTTCGTTTAACGCCTCTTGAGTGGTATCCCTAATTATTATGGCCCGACCTAAAAGTGTTTTACCTGCTTCTGTTAGTGAGAGGGTGCGAGTGGTTCGATAAAGTAACTGTGTATTGAGTGATTCCTCTAGACGAGTAATACGTTTGCTCACCACTGAATTAGTTAAGTTATTCTGCTCTGCCGCTTTGCTGAAACTGCCTAATTCAACGACCTGAGCAAATAAAATCAGATCATTTGCTTGCATTCAGTTTATTCAAAAATGGAATTAAAGTTTTTCATTAATTACATAAATGAAATAAAAAGGAAAGTGTAAGATGGATGAACATTCATTTTAAATGGTTTTCAAATATGATCATTTCTTCACCTTCAGACTATCGACTAGCAGCGAAATCTAAATTACCGCCGTTCTTATTTCACTATATTGATGGTGGTTCTTACAGTGAGACAACATTAAGTAAAAATGTGTCTGATTTGCAGAATATCGCTTTAAAGCAAAGAGTACTGAAAAACATGTCGGAACTGGACTTGAGTACTGAAATATTTGGAGAATCTTTCTCTATGCCGATTGCCTTGTCACCAGTTGGATTAACGGGGATGTATGCCAAAAGGGGGGAGGTGCAGGCTGCGATGGCTGCTGAACAGAATGGTATTCCATTTACGATGTCTACGGTATCTGTGTGCCCAATAGAGGAAGTCGCACCGGCTATCTCCCGGCCTATGTGGTTCCAGCTCTATGTCCTTAAAGACAGAGGATTCATGAAAAATGTACTCGAAAGAGCTAAAGCAGCAGGTGTAACCACTTTAGTATTTACCGTTGATATGCCTGTGCCAGGAGCAAGATATAGAGATATGCATTCTGGAATGAGCGGTTCAATGGCATCTATACGCAGATTTTTGCAGGCCGTAACACATCCTAGTTGGGCATTAGATGTTGGATTGTTGGGTAAACCACACGATTTAGGCAATATTTCAACCTATCGAGGTAAGCCCACTGCATTGGGGGATTATATTGGCTGGCTGGGTGAGAACTTTGACCCTTCTATTTCTTGGCAAGATATTGAGTGGATTAGAGCATTTTGGGATGGCCCTATTGTGATCAAAGGTATATTAGATGTAGAGGATGCAAAAGATGCGGTTAGGTTTGGTGCTGATGGAATTGTTGTATCTAACCATGGTGGCAGACAATTAGACGGCGTCTTATCTTCAGTTAAAGCGCTGCCAGCAATCGCTGATGCAGTAAAAAGCGACATTAAAATATTTGTTGATTCAGGTATTCGCAGCGGTCTGGATGTTGTTCGTATGCTTGCATTAGGTGCGGATTGCGCAATGTTGGGAAGGTCGTATATTTATGCCTTAGCGGCTGAAGGCAAAGAAGGTGTTCATAACTTGCTGTCGCTCTATCAGAAAGAAATGCGAGTTGCTATGACATTATGCGGTGCAAAAAAGGTTTCTGATCTAAGCCGTGAATCCTTGATAAGTAGCGGCTTAGTCTAAAAGTGTGCGCTTTGTTTCAAGCTTTTAAGCTAGTTCCCGGATAAATAAACCACTATACGTGATTGAAAGTGATTAAATTTGCTTGACTGTGGAGTGTCAGCCTGTAGTATTACGATTAATTTTGATTTAATTCGCCTAATCCTTACATCTAGGAGTTTCATATCCAATGGCAAGCAAAAAAATACAATTTAATCACGTTAACTATCTATGGAATGACGAGGTTGCAAAATCTTTAAACCCCGTTGACGGCTTAGTATATCGCTCAAATATTTTGGGAGCGGATCAGCGTATTACAAACACTGGTGGTGGAAATACATCGGCAAAGATTTTAGAAGTAGATCCGCTTACCGGAAATCAAGTCGAAGTGCTTTGGGTGAAAGGTTCTGGTGGCGATCTACGTACTTCCAAATCAGATAACTTTTCATCCTTGTATATCGATAAACTTCAGGCATTAAAAGACATTTATTACAAATCTGATGAGGTAGGAGTAAAAACACAGATTGAAGACGATATGGTCGATATGTATAGACATGCAACCTTTAACTTGAATCCTCGAGCAACGTCAATTGATACTCCACTGCATGCATATATTCCTTTCAAACATGTTGATCACATGCATCCCAATTCAGTTATTGCTGTCGCTGCCAGTAAAAACTCCAAGAAATTAACGGAAGAAATTTGGGGGGGCGAGCTTATTTGGACTGAATGGCAAAGACCAGGATTCGATTTAGGCATGAAATTACAGCAAATCTGCAATGATAATCCAAATGCCAAAGGTGTTATTCTTGCCGGCCATGGCGTTATCAATTGGGCAAATGACAATAAAGAATGTTATGACCTTAGTCTTGATATTATTGAAAAAGCCGCTGAGTACATTGAAAAACACGACAAAGGTGAAATGACATTTGGCGGTCAAAAGTACATTACGTTGGAAGAAGATGCTCGCAAAAAAGTACTGGTAGAAATTGTTCCTTTCCTGAGAGGATTAGTGTCTTCTGAGAAAAAACTAATAGGTACTATTCAGCAAGATGACAATTTATTACGGTTTGTCAATTCTGTTGATGCCGCTAGATTAGCTGACTTGGGTACATCATGTCCTGACCATTTCCTACGTACAAAGATCAAACCTTTATATGTTGCTTGGAATCCACAAACCGACTCTGTAGAAAAATTGAAGACTTTATTGAAGGACGGGATAGAGGCCTATCAGCAACAATATACTGACTATTATGAAAACTGTAAGCACGATAACTCACCCGCACAGCGTGCTTCTTCTCCATCAATATGTCTAATTCCCGGCGTGGGCATGATTGCCTGGGGTAAGAACAAAAGTGAATCCAGAGTTACAGCAGAATTTTATAATTGTGCTATTGAAGTCATGCGCGGTGCGGAAGCAATCGATGAATATATTGCTTTGCCACAACAAGAAGCATTTGATATTGAGTATTGGCTGCTTGAAGAAGCGAAGCTGCAACGTATGCCGAAAGAGAAGTCCTTAGCTCGAGATGTGGTTGTTGTGATAGGTGCCGGCGACGGAATTGGTAAAGAAACGGCATTCAGAGTAGCACAAGAGGGGGCACATGTAGTTTGTGCTGATTTGAGATTAGATGCAGCTAAAATAACTGCTGATGAACTTGCTTTGAAGTATGGGCAAGGAATAGGTGTTGCTGGTTCGGGCATTTCAGGTTGTGGAACTGCTATTGCACAAAGTGTAGATATTACCAATCGTCAAAGCGTAAGAGAGATGTTTGAAAATGTTATTCTTGCTTACGGTGGCATTGATAAAGTGATTGTTACTGCAGGAGTTTTCCTCGCTCCAGGTCAAGCTGGAATGAGCAATGATGAGATGTTTGATATTAGTTTTGCTGTTAATGTCAAGGGTGGATATATCGTGGGTACGGAAGCCAACTCTATTTGGCAGGCGCAAGGTTTACCCGGTGCGTTGGTGCTCACGACAAGTGTTAACGGTGTGGTCTCGAAGAAAGGCTCACTTGCTTACGATACTAGTAAGTCTGCAGCTAACCATTTAGTTAGAGAGTTAGCGGTATCATTATCACCTCTAGTGAATGTAAATGGACTCGCCCCAGCAACAGTGGTTAAAGGCAGCACTATGTTTCCAAGAGACAGGGTAATCGCATCGCTTAAAAAGTATGATGTTGTTTACAGTGAGTCAGATTCTGACGATGAGTTGCGTGATAAATTAGCTATGTTTTACGCCCAGCGAACTTTAACTAAACAGCCTATTACACCTGCTGATCAGGCAGAGGCAGCATATCTTCTGATCTCTGGTCAGTTAAGTAAAACCACAGGACAGATTATCAGTGTGGATGGCGGGTTAAGTGAAGCGTTTTTACGCTAAAAACAACGGTTTAGGAAAAAATCATGACTCAAAGAATTAATAAAGAGCTGATTGCTCAGGAAAACGTTAAATTAGAAAGCTTTTTGAAAGAAGATTACGAAGCGCTGGGAAACAAACTTGCACGAACAGGTATTAACATTGAAGATATTACTGCAAAAGCAGCCGCGTTTCAAATAGCTGTACCTTCTTGGGGTACGGGTACTGGTGGAACACGTTTCGCTAGATTTCCGGGTATTGGAGAACCGCGCAACATTTTCGAAAAGTTAGAAGACAGTGCTGTTATCAATGACTTGTCTCAATGTACAGAGAGAGTATCACCACATTTCCCTTGGGATAAAGTGGATGATTTTACCGAATTGAAAGGTGTATCAGACAGCTTAAATTTGAAATGGGATTCAATCAACTCTAATACTTTTCAGGACCAGCCTGGACAAGAGCATAGTTTCAAATATGGCAGTCTGGCAAACACTTCCGCTGCGAGCAGAGAATTGGCTATTCAGCATAATTTGGATTGCATAAAGTGGGGCAAAATATTGGGATCCAAAACACTCACCGTTTGGGTCGGTGATGGATCTAATCATCCCGGGCAACAGCATTTTCAACATGCTTTTGAACGCTACCTTGAGAGTATGAAAACAATTTATGCTGGTTTGCCTAGCGATTGGGAGCTACATATTGAGCATAAAATGTTTGAGCCCGCATTTTACTCAACTGTAATTCAGGACTGGGGTAGCAGTATCTTAGCTGCGATGGAGTTAGGCCCGCAAGCGAAGTCTCTGGTCGATTTAGGACATCATGCACCCAATGTAAACATTGAGATGATTGTCTCTCGATTAATTCAATTCAAGAAGCTAGGTGGTTTCCATTTCAACGATAGTAAGTACGGCGATGATGATTTAGACAGTGGTAGTTTACACCCCTATCAGCAATTCCTGATCTTCAATGAATTGGTTGATGCGCAGTATCGTAATCAAGAAGGGTTTAGTCCTAACTACATGCTTGATCAATCGCATAATGTTACCGATCCGATTGAAAGTTTGATGAACTCGGCTGCAAGTGTACAGCGCTCATATGTTGCAGCATTGCTGGTTGATCGTCAGGCATTGAGTGAGTATCAAACTCATAACGATGCCATTATGGCGAGTAATACGCTTAAACAAGCCTTTAATACTGATGTTTCGCCTATTCTGGCAATGGCAAGGGCCAGAAAAGGTGGTGCAATTGATCCAATCGCAACTTACCGAGCATCTTGCTATCGCAAGGCGGTCGCACAAAAGCGCCCGTCTTCAGGGCGAAGTGGCTCCGGAATAGTGTAATCGCGCACTTAGGTAAAAAATCAAAACAATAACAAAAGAGGCTCTGAGACAGATTCTTCTCAGAGCTGTTTACCCGGAGAATAAGATGTCTACCGCAAGTGAATTTGAAACTCAACCTGTTAGTCCCGATAAACTTCAAGGTCCAAAAACTTTTGCAGCTAGTTACTCTGGAGAACATGTCGCCGGTACTGAGTTTGTAATCGGTGCTTTATTTGTTTCTTGGGGGGTGGGCGCCTCTGATATTTTAGTTGGATTACTATTGGGGAACTTATTGGCAGTGCTTACTTGGGGGCTTATTACTGCTCCTATTTCAACTGACACACGCCTGACCCTTTATGCTTATTTAGAAAAGATTGCCGGGCCAGGCACTATAAAGCTCTACAGTGTAATTAATGGCATACTTTTCTGTGTCCTAGCTGGTGCAATGATTACGGTTTCAGCATCTGCTGTTCAAGTGCTTTTTAACATTCCACCCCAGACTGACTGGTATCCAACCAATCCTGGCTTCGTTGCGGTAGTATTAGGTGTAGGTGCCATTGTTGTTTATATGGCGGTAAAAGGTTTTAAGAAACTATCTGCTTTTGCAGCAGTATGTGCTCCATGGATGATCCTGATGTTTCTGGTTGGTGCGCTTGTCCTTTTACCGGCAATTGTTTCTGCTACAGATGGTGTTTCAGGTATAAGTAGCTTTGAGGATTTTCTGACTATCGCGAATAACTCAATTTGGGTCCAAAAATCTGATGCAGGAGTTGGATTTTGGCATGTTGCGGCTTTTGCTTGGGTGGCTAATTTAGCTATGCACGGCAGTTTGGGTGATATGACCTTATTACGTTTTGCTAAGCACTCTCGATACGGCTATTTTTCTGCATTAGGAATGTTTATTGGTCATTATTTAGCATGGATATGCGCAGGTATAATGGGAGCGGGGGCAGCAATAATGCTGGGTACAGTTATAACGCAGTTAGATCCTGGATCTGTTGCCTATCAGGCGTTGGGAGCATCAGGGATTATTGCCGTTATCATTGCTGGATGGACTACATCTAATCCTACGATTTATCGTGCGGGTCTTGCTTTTAACTCGCTTAACCCATCTTGGGGGCGAACTAGAGTGACCATTGTCGTGGGGATTGTAACAACCATTGTGGCTTGTTTCCCGTTTGTGTTTTCTCAGTTGTTGGGTTTTGTTGGAATAATGGGATTAATGTTAGCGCCTGTGGGGGCAGTGATTGTTGCAGAACATTGGATATTTCCCAAAATTGGTTTTACTCGTTATTGGTCTAAATACAAAGGTAACATAACAAACATCCCAGCATTTGCGACTTGGATCATTTCATTGCTAGCGGCTTACTTTTTAGAATCAAGTGGCACTCTACACTTGTTTTTCATTCTTATCCCAATATGGATATTTGCCACAGTGCTTTACATTGGCTTAGCGGCTTTAATGGGTGCTAAATCACATTATCCAGCTGCAGAGGTGTCTGAGAAAATTGAACAAGAGCGTAAATTAGCTGAGAAGAGTTTTCTGGCTGAACAAGACAAAACATCATCTGATACATCTATCAAAATGCCTTTTTTGGCGGTTTCAGCGAATTATATAGCTTATATTGCATTACTAACCTGTGTTGGCTTGGGTATTGCTGCTTATTCAAACAACAACATTAATATTGTTCACAATTGGATAATTGTGCCCACATTGATTTATTTTGTTACTGCAACTTACGCACATTTCGTAAGAACTGGGCTTTTGGAAAAAGAGTAATTGGCGCAAGAGCAGATGATGGTTTACATATTAATTATCGATATTGGAAAAACGCATATAAAACTGCATGTTTTAGATTGTAATTTCCAATCAGTATATTCGAAACAAATGACTAACATTGTTGATCATAGTCAGATATATGATTGCACCGATGTGAACAAAATTTGGCAGTGGCTTGTAAGCAATATCAGAACATTTGCTCAGCAGTACCCAATTGGCAAAATTACCATAACTACTCATGGAGCAACTGCAGCATTAATCGATCGAGAGGCTGACTCTAACGATGGATTGGTTTTGCCTGTGCTTGACTATGAAAGTGCCGTTACATATGAACAAAGCTCCCAATATGACGCGCTACGGGATGATTTTACGAATACCTATTCGCCCAATTTACCGGCAGGCCTGAACTTAGGGCGGCAACTATATTGGTTAAAGCAAACTTTTCCTCAACAATTCAATCAGGTAACTGACATTTTAATGTACCCCCAATATTGGGTTTGGCGTTTTACAGGTCAGTGTTTTAGTGAAATTACCTCTTTGGGTTGCCATACTGATTTGTGGTCAATTAAAGATAACGATTATTCAAGTCTTGTAGACAAGTTGGATTGTCGAAATAAATTTCCACCAATCCAGCCAGCTTGGCATGATTGTGGTGCTATAACGTCAAAGGTTGCACACGAACTCGGCTTAACTGCTAAGTGCAAAATCTACAATGGTATTCATGACAGTAATGCCAGTTTTCTTCGGTATCGCCTTGCAAATCAAGAAAGTCCTTTTACCGTTATATCAACCGGTACTTGGACCATTCTAATGGCAACTCAAGTTCCATTAGAAAATCTGAACCCTCAGAAAGATATGCTCGCTAACATCGATGCTTTTGGTTCGCCTGTAGCCTGCGCTCGTTTTATGGGCGGTCGGGAATTTGAAGCCATTTGTGTACAGGCGGGTTCTTGGTTAGGTGAGCAGTTCAACGATAATGACTTACAAACAGTTATCGATAGATTTGTCTTTGCGATACCCGATTTTGGTGACGGAAGTGGTCCTTTTGGGAATAGGCAATCAGGGTTTGTTGGACCAGTTGATAAAGTAAGTGGTATTGCATTAGCAACATTGTATTGTGCGTTGATGATCGACTATCAACTTTCACAATTAGCGTCTAAAGGTAAAATTTATATTGAAGGTGCTTTTTTAAAGAACCCACTGTTATGTGCTGTTATTAATCAACTACGGAAAGATCAAAAGGTTTATATGTCGATGGACTCTACGGGTACAGTGTTGGGGGCGGCTTGCTTGACAAACTTGGGGCAGCACACTAATTCGATAGCATTAAAGGAAACGCCTAATATTAATCTAATAGGTTTAGAAACTTATAAGGAAAAGTGGTTGACGTTAGTTGATGAAGGCCACTAGCGCCTACAACTTTATTTGAGACTATCATAGACTTGAAGTAGTAATTACCTGTTTTGTTATTGTAATTTTTACATTGCATTACATTACATTCAAGTTAAATTCTTTTATGTTCAAACCTGTTACCTATCAATCTAGGATTCAACTGTTGTTTTTTTCATGCATATTTGGTCAGGTGAGTTTGTTCATTGTTGAATTTAAACACTCGCTCACTTAGTACTTTTTATTTTTCGCTGCACGGAGTACTGCTTCTTCCTGAGTTAGTCTAAAAGCTCGTCAACTGCATCGTGTAAAGATTAAAAAGTAAAACGGGATGAAAACGTAGCAATTGGTTTATAGGTTCTGGAAACGTTGCACAATATAGCTCCTAACTGAGTAAACCATTCTATGTCAGATCATTTATCTTTATTATGAAGAGTTACTTTATGGTTTAGAATAAGAATGCCCTAGTCCAAATCAAAACCGTTAACTTTCATTTTTTGAAACGATGCGTCAGAGCGAATCGAGAGTAATTCAATGGTTAATCATCAACTGCTTCAACAATAATTACTTCTACTCCAGTTGTTTTAAAATACTCAATTAATTCTGGGTCAGCTTTGGAATCGGTAATTACAATATCAACTTCGTTTAATGGGCATAGAATGAAGTTGCTGCGTTTACCTAACTTTGAGCTGTCAGCTAAAATTACTAGTTTTTCGGCTTGCTTCTTCAGTTTTTGTTCAGAACGGATTAGTAAAGGGTCCGACTCCATTACTCCAAATTTGCCTATACCAGGCGTTCCCATAAACATCATTGATGCATGATAATTTTCAGTACTATCATGTTCATAAGAACTAAGGATAATTCCTTGTTCTCTATATATTTCACCACCTGGTAGTGACACTTGGCTATCACTGTTTTCGGTTATGTAGTTTGCTAGCACAAATGAGTTGGTGAGTATGTTTAAATAAAGATTACTGAGAAATTCCCCCATCATGAATGTGGAACTGCCGCCGTTGATTATGATTGAGTCACCCTCTTCACAAAGCTGTACGGCGCGTTCAGCAATTCGTCGTTTTGTATTGACCCGTTTGGCTTTATCTACAATGAAAGCAGAGCTTGACAAGTGCTTTTTCTTTGGCTCGACGTTGATTGATTCAGCACCACCACGGATCTTGTTAATTTCACCGCGTTTTGACATCTTGGTGATATCGCGTCTGATGGTTGCTTCTGACGCGTTAAGCTTTTCAGTCAAGTCACGCACACTGGCAAATTGCTGTTGGTCCAAAATGTCCTTTATCAATTGTTGCCTATGTTTTTCTAGCATTGGTAAGCCCTTTGTGTATTCTTTGCTGATACTCATATCTTATTCCATATTCTATAGGCAAAAATTGTTATGTACAGATTTCTGTGAAACATTGACATTATTTGACTTTGCAACATTTTCTGTCTTGTCTGACCATCTGTGCTAATAGTTAAGCATGATAACATTTTCTGTTGGCAACTGACCGACCAATGTTTGAAAGAGGTTTTTTGTCGGCAAAAGTAAGACCTCATGGTTTGGCTCTATTTCGCCAATTATACAAAGTGTATAACTTAAATTATTCGTTTCTTAATACTTCAGATGGGAACATATTCTGAGGAAGCAGTCACCCACCTAAAATTTCTGGATACGCTATTCACGTAACTCAAAACAATTAAACCTTAACACCCTAACTGGTTAAAGAACAAATAGCGGCAATGATCATACGAAAGCGTAAAAGCGTTGGGTTAATTTTGTCTGTGTTTCGTCACGGGTGATTATAATTACATTCAGAATTATCTAACACACCTGCTTTTTGGTCAAAATAAATCTATAGCGCTCATTTACAGTCACGAATATTGAGTTTAGAATGCTTTTTTGTGAATTAATGTTGCGTTCAGCACAGATATTGAGCAGGTGAAAGTAGAATGTCGATTGCAATATTGGGAGAGTGCATGATTGAGTGTACCCAGCTAAACAACGGGCAATATAAAGCCGGATTTGGTGGCGACACTTTAAATACAGCAGTTTATTTATCACGATGTGGTGGACACGGAGACTATTTCACGGCTTTAGGTGATGACACTTTTAGTTTGAATATGATGGAAAGTTGGAAACAAGAGGGAGTCGGCATATCAAACGTAAAAATTATCCCAGGGCAATTACCAGGTATTTATCTGATTGAAAATGATTGTTTTGGTGAGAGACATTTTTATCACTGGCGGCAAAATGCACCTGCAAGACAATTGCTGTCAGCATTTCCTGAGATATTCGATGATTTACGTAAATACTCAATTATTTTCCTTACTGGAATATCTCTTTCTATTTATCCGCAACAAGATCGTATTCAGCTTTTTAGTTTTTTAAGTGAATTTCGCAGAAAAGGCGGCACCGTCGCTTTCGATAATAATTTTAGACCAAAGAATTGGCCAGATGTGGACACAGCAAAGGCTTGTTATGAAAAAATGATGTCACTTACTGATATTGCATTATTGAGTTTTGATGATGAGATTGAGATGCATGGTGAGCATACAATAGAGGAGTGCCTGGAGCGCTGGAGCAGTCGCTTTGTTAGTGAAATCATTATTAAACAAGGAAGCAAGGAAAGTTTGATTTACAAGGATGGCGAAGTTGTAACTGTGCCCGTTGATCATATTGTTGTTCCTGTAGATACGACAGCTGCTGGCGATTCCTTCAATGGCGCTTATTTTGCAGCGAGGCAAAGAGGGGAAAGTATCAAGCAGTGTGTAAAAGAGGCCCAGCTCTGTGCAAGTATTGTTATACAGCACAAAGGCGCAATTATTGACCACAGCATTAATCTAAGAGGTGCTAAATTATGATTCGCGTACCTCCGACCTTTTGGCTTGCAGTACTTTGTCTAATCTTCACTGTCTCTTGTGCTGAAAGAGATCCAAGTGTGAATTATATCAGGCTTGCTCACACTCTTGATACAGAACACCCAGTTCACAAAAGCCTAGAATACATGGGCCAAGAGTTGATTCGTTTGTCAGGCGGCAAGATGGAACTCGTTATCTACTCTTCAGGTCAGCTGGGTTCCGAAAGGGAGATTCTTGAGTTGTTGCAGATTGGTGCAATCGGTATGACAAAAGTTTCGGCTAGTTCGCTTGAGGCCTTTGTACCAGACATGAAAGTGTTTAGTTTACCTTACTTATTTAATGACAGAGACCACTATTGGAATGTTCTTGAAAGTGAAGTGGGAGAGCGATTACTCGATTCAGGGACCGAATTCAGAATTAAGGGCTTAGGTTACTTCGATGCCGGAAGCAGAAGTTTCTACACTTCTAAAAAAAGAGTCGAAAAGCCTGAAGATCTCAATGGCTTGAAAATTCGTGTCATGAGCAGCCAATCGGCTGTTGATATGGTCAATACGATTGGTGGTGCCGCCACACCTGTCAGCTTTGGTGAGCTTTATACAGGCCTGCAGCAGGGGGTTGTAGATGGTGCCGAAAACAATCCGCCTAGTTTTTATTTCTCTAAACACTTTGAAGTTAGTAAGTATTATTTACTAGATGAGCATACTTCTATTCCCGATATTATTGTAATTGGCACTCACGAATGGAATAGCTTAGCAGCAAAACAGCAAGGCTGGCTAAAAGAGGCTATGCATTTAGCCACCCAGTATCAAAAACAATTGTGGGCTGAATCTACGGCAGAATCTTTGGCAAAAGTGAAAGAGGCTGGAGTTGAAGTTGTTCAAGCTGACAAACTTCTGTTTCAGCAAAGTGTGCAGCCTTTATATAAGAGGCTAGAGGGCCAGCCACTCTATGATTTAGTTCTTGAAATTAAAGCAATGGGGGCTAACTAATGCCACGCTTCGTCACTTTAATAAATGGTATAGATGGCACACTTCGTGTGTTTCTAGTGGTTATGATGGCACTGCTGGTTATTGATGTTAGCTGGCAAATTCTTACGCGCTTTGTTTTGCCCAAACCTAGCTCATTTACTGAAGAGTTAGCACGGTTTTTACTTATATGGATTAGCTTGATAGGCGGAGCTTATACCTATCGATTACATAGTCATTTAGGTTTTGATTTGCTTGTTAGAAAAATGAGTAAAGTAAGAGCTGTTCTTGTATTTCGTTTGAGCTGCTTGTTGGTTGCTGTATTTGCTATTGCAGTTCTGTTGATTGGCGGGAGTAACCTTGTTTACCTCACTTGGTTATTAGGTCAATCTTCACCAGTTTTAGAGTTGCCAATGGCATTTATCTATTTAGCTATTCCGTTAAGCGGCATCTTATTCTTAATTTATAGCAGTTACTTTTTTGTTGATGCCAATAATCAAACCCTAGGAGAAACTAGCGAATGATTACAATTGTCTTGTTTGGGGTTTTCTCACTTCTACTTCTTATAAATCTTCCCATTGCGCTGGCTATTATATTTGCCACTTTAGTTACCATGCTAATGACAATAGATACTTTGCCAGCACTGACAGCTATTGCACAAAGATTAGCAGCTGGCATTGATAGCTTTGCTTTGTTGGCTATTCCATTTTTCATTTTGTCTGGTTATTTAATGGGACAAGGAGGCATTGCTCATCGATTAATCGCATTTGCAAAAGTTCTCGTGGGCAGATTGCCGGGAGGTTTGGCATTTGTGAATGTTATATCATGCGCATTATTTGGTGCTATATCGGGTTCTGCGGTCGCCTCTACTTCTGCAATTGGTGGATTTATGATCCCAGCCATGGAGAAGGAAGGTTATTCTCGTCCATTTAGTAGTGCTGTAACTGTCACTGCAGCGACTACAGGAATGCTAATACCTCCCAGTAATATCTTGATAATTTATTCGCTTGCTAGTGGTGGTGTTTCAATAGCGGCTTTGTTTATCGCAGGATATTTACCTGGTCTATTGCTCACACTTTTGCTAATCGTTGCTGCGAGTCTGTATGTCAAAAAGCATGGAATTGCTCCTGCTCAGGCCGCTTCCATCGAGCCGTTCTTTCCATCGCTAATAGGAGCGGTGCCAAGCTTATTGCTCATCGTGTTAATTATAGGTGGGATAATTGGTGGCTGGTTTACGCCAACAGAAGCAGGGGCAATTGCGGTACTCTATTCATTGGCACTTTCACTTTGTATATACAAAGAAATTAAGTTCAAAGATTTGTATCCCATACTGCTTAAATCAGTTAACACAACTGCAATAGTAATGTTGTTGATAGGTGCATCTTCTGCCATGTCGTGGTTAATGTCATACGAGGAAATACCTCAGACCATTAGTGCTAGTTTATTAGCATTGTCTGAAAACCCCTTATTGATTTTATTGATAATAAATTTAACTCTGTTACTGGTTGGTACTTTCATGGATATGACACCTGCCGTACTTATCTTTACCCCTATTTTCTTACCTGTCGCAGAGTCCTTGGGCATTTCTCCATTGCACTTCGGGATTATGATGATATTGAATCTGTCAATTGGCTTGTGTACCCCACCAGTTGGTAGCGTGCTGTTTGTTGGATGCTCGATTGGTAAGGTGTCTATAGGCCAAATTATCAAGCCAATATTACCACTTTACGCGGCAATGGTAGTGGCTTTAATTCTGGTTACAGCCTTTCCTGCAATTAGCGAATATTTGCCAACATTATTGGGCCTAATCTAACAAAAAATATGGAATTACTATGCAAGAATATTTACAGAAACAATTTGGATTAAAAGATAAAGTTGCCATTGTGACTGGTGCAAGCCGCGGTCTGGGACAGGCAATGGCTATTGCATTAGGCGAAGCTGGCGCAATTGTTGTCGCCGTTGGTTCTAAACCAGAGAATGTTGCAGGAACAATCGCCAAATTAGATGAAAAAAATATTCAAAGTTTGGCTTTGGGCTGCGATCAAAGTGACGGTAAACAGATTTCTTCAGTTATTGCCAAGACTATCGAAGTCTTTGGTCGTATCGATATCTTGGTAAATAACGCTGGTACTATCAAACGTGCCCCAGCACATGAGTTCTCCGACGAGGACTGGAATGAAGTTATTAACGTCAACTTAAATGGTGTATTCAAATTTTGCAGGGAGGCGGGCAAGCATATGCTCAAACAAGGCTCCGGTAAAATTATCAACATAGCTTCTCTTTTAAGTTTTTCTGGCGGTATTACCGTTCCCGCTTATGCAGCCAGTAAAGGTGGTGTTGCTCAAATTACTAAAGCTTTGGCAAACGAGTGGGCTGCTTCGGGCATACAGGTTAATGCAATCGCACCTGGTTATTTCGAAACCGATAATACTTATAACTTGCGCCAAGACGCGGATCGTTTTGCCAGCATTTCAGCACGCATACCAGCGGGTGAATGGGGTAAACCTGAGGACTTGGCTGGGGCAACTGTGTTTTTAGCTAGCAATGCATCTAATTACATGAATGGCCACATAATGTTAGTTGATGGCGGTTGGATGGCGCGTTAAGTCGCCTAAATATTATAAATTTAAATTGAGGGCTCGCTATGGAATTCATGTTTTCCGCTGACAAGAGAAGCTACAAAACCATGCGTAATGACGAATTGCGTGAAGCTTTTGTTACTAAACGTTTGTTCGAGGTAGGTAAAATAAACCTCACTTACACCGATGTTGATCGTTGTGTGATTGGTGGTATTACGCCATCTTCCACCTCAATTGACTTGCCTACACACAAAGAGCTTGCTGCAGATTATTTTTGCCAGCGGCGTGAAGTGGGGATAATAAATATAGGTGGTAGTGGCTGTATTATTGTGGATGGTGAAACCTATCCGATGGCTAACAAAGACAGTCTTTACATTGCTAGAGGCAGTGAAAGGGTGTCGTTTAGTTCTGATGATTCGTCTCAACCTGCCAAATTTTACCTAGCATCTTATCCTGCTCATAGAATTACAAAAACTGTGCATGTTCCTAAAGATAAGGCCCAGCGCATTGAGTTGGGTAGCCAACAAACATCTAACGAGAGGACCATTTTTCAATCTATTCGTCCAGGTATAGTTGATACTTGCCAGCTGGTAATGGGTATTACCGAGCTCAAACCTGGTAGTGTGTGGAATACCAAACCGCCTCATACCCATTTTAGGCGCACAGAAGTTTACATGTATTTCGATTTGCCTGAAGAAGAAAGGGTTTTCCATTTAATGGGCGAGCCTTCAGAAATTAAAACACTTTCTCTATCACCAGAAGTCGCAATAGCTTCACCAAGTTGGTCGATTCACAGCGGTGTTGGCACAACAAACTACACGTTTATTTGGGCTATGGGCGGTGAAAACCAAGAGTTCGATGATATGGACCATTTAACTGTTGCTGATTTGGGCTAGCACAACAAACGTAATTGTAGCCTTTTGTGCTAGTCGATAAACATGAGCAGAACACGTATGTGATTTAGTCGGCATTGGTGTGTTTTTTGTTTTAATTTTAGGATATTGAAATGGCTACAATCGCATTTCTAAAAGAGACATTGTCAGGCGAGAAACGTTGCGCGCTGTTGCCAGAAAATGTGCAGTCGTACACGCGCCTCGGGGTTCAAGTGGTTTTTGAAAAAGGTTTAGGTGCAGGGCTATATATTTCAGATGAGTGTTATGTAGAAGCTGGAGCAAAAGTCGCAGAGAACCGTGAATCTATTTCTAAAGTTGCGGATATAATTTTGTCGATTCATCCAGTTGAACTTATTGAGGTACCTCTGTTTACGGGAAAAGTACTTATTAGTTTTCTGGATCCCTTCAACAACAGTAACTATGTAAAAGCCTTACGGGAACACAGTGTCAGTAGCATAAGTATGGAAATGGTTCCCCGGACTACCCGTTGTCAGAAAATGGATGCGTTAAGTTCTCAAGCAAGTCTAGCGGGTTATGTCATGGTGTCTAAAGCTATGGCTTCACTAAATCGAATATTCCCAATGATGATGACTGCAGCAGGCACTATAAAACCTGCAAAAGTGTTTATTGTTGGTGCAGGAGTTGCTGGTTTGCAAGCTATTGCCACTGCTAAACGATTAGGAGCAAATGTCATAGCTTTTGACACTCGTGACGTTGTTGCCGAGCAAGTTGAGTCTTTAGGGGCAAAATTCTTAAAAATAGATTTGGGTGATACCGGGCAAACCGATCAGGGCTATGCTAGAGCGTTAACAGCAGAACAACTTGCTATCCAACAGCAAGCGCAAGAAAAATGCATCATTGATTCTGATATCGTTATTACCACAGCTCAACTTTTTGGCCGCAAGCCACCTAAATTGATTAGCGCTGAAACAGTAAAAAAAATGAAATCTGGTTCAGTCATAGTTGATATGGCTGCCGAAAATGGTGGCAATGTTGAAGGGAGCCAGGCAGGAAAGACTATTGAATTGCATGGTGTGACACTCATTGGTACAGGTAATTGGCCTAATGAAGTCCCGTATAATGCATCTCAAATGTATGCCAACAATCTATTCAATTTGGTCAGTGAGTTTTGGGATAAAAAGAGCAGTACTTTTATGATCGATCAGACAGATGAGATTCTTAGTATTGCGCTGATTACACATAATAAAAATTTTGTTAATCCTATTATAGCTGATTTATATAAAAGCCCCGTGCAGGAGGCATCACAATGACTACTGTTTATTTACTGTTTATCTTAATACTCGCTGTATTTGTTGGTTTTGAATTGATTCGTAAAGTTCCCGCGACGTTGCATACACCTTTGATGTCTGGAGCGAACGCAATTTCGGGTATCACTGTTATTGGTGCTGTTAGCTTAGCTGGTGGAGTACAGCATGAATGGGCCACCTGGTTAGGGGCAATCGCTTTAGTGCTCGCGACTATCAATGTAGTGGGTGGTTATTTAGTAACAGACCGTATGTTAGCCATGTTTAAAAAGCGGTAAGGGAAGCCAATGTTAGACGTTTCGTTATTTATCAACTTTATGTATGTATTATCAGCAACGCTTTTTATCTTTGGTTTGAAATTACTTGGTCATCCTTCTAGTGCAAGAAAAGGCAATTTATTGTCAGCTGTTGCTATGTTTATGGCTGTAATAGTGACCTTATTAAGCAAGGAGATTCTTTCATTCGAGCTCATTTTCGTCAGTATCTTATTAGGTTCAATAATTGGTTTTTTTGCCGCTAAGAAGGTTGCTATGACTGATATGCCTGAACTGGTTTCACTTTTCAATGGAACCGGTGGATTGGCCAGCTTAGCGGTGGCTTATGCGATGCTGGTGAGCGGTGCTGAGCTATCTGTCTTTATTCTTTTCGTCAGTTATTTAGCTTTATTTATCGGCGCCGTGACCTTTTCAGGCAGTTTAATAGCTTGGGCTAAGTTGAGTGAACGTATGGTTGGACGTCCAATCGTTTTTAAAGGCCAAGCTACGTTAAATATTGCTTTGATCATTGCTGCCATCACAATGGGTTTCCTTATTGTTAACCAACCACATGTTGCGACTTGGCATTATATCGCCATCGCTTTGGCACTAATCATTGGAGTAATGGCAGTAATTCCCATTGGAGGTGCAGATATGCCGGTGGTTATTTCTTTGCTGAACAGTTACTCAGGGCTTGCGGCTTGTGCTGCTGGATTTGTGCTTGAGAATAACCTACTAATAGTAGCGGGTTCACTGGTCGGTGCTAGTGGGATAATACTGACAAACATTATGTGTAAGGCCATGAATCGTTCATTGATTAACGTACTTACTTCTGGTTTTCAGGTTGTTGTCAGCAGTAATATGAAAATTGAAGGTGAGATTAAGGCCATGACAGCAGATGATGCATTTTATGTGCTGGAAGCGGCGCAGTCTGTCGTAGTTATTCCTGGTTACGGTATGGCGGTGGCTCAGGCACAGCATACTATGAAGGAACTTCAACATCTGCTTGAAAAAAACGGCGCTGAGGTTGTTTATGCCATTCATCCGGTTGCAGGTAGAATGCCGGGTCACATGAATGTGCTACTTGCAGAGGCTGATGTTTCTTATGAACAGTTGCAAGAAATGGACGAAATTAATGCGCGAATAGAACACTTCGACGTAGCGATTGTAATAGGCGCGAATGACGTAGTGAATCCAGCCGCGCGCGAGATGAAGGGGAGCCCCATATACGGTATGCCTGTGATTAATGCAGATTTAGCCAAAAACGTATTTGTGTTGAAAAGAGGTATGGCAACAGGTTTTGCTGGTATAGATAATCCGCTATTTTTCAAACTCAATACTCGAATGATTTTTGGAGATGCAAAAGAGACATTGGGAAATTTAGTAAGACAATTCTCAAGCTAAAAGTAATAAAGAGGGAACATATGAATCTATTAGATTTAGTGCCAGCTGGTGTAGTAAATGGGGTCGATGTGGAAACTCTTTATAAAGTAGCACGCGATAATCAGTTTGCTTATCCTGCTGTAAATGTAATTGGGACCCATTCGATTAATGCAGCTCTAGAGGCGGCAAAAATAGTACAGTCGCCAATCATTATTCAATTGTCTTTTGGCGGCGCTTCGTTTTTTATGGGTAAGGGAGTGGGTTTGTTGGCGCATGATTGCGCCATAACCGGTGCTATTGCTGCTGCTCATTATGTTCATTACGCAGCTAAGCTTTATGGTATACCAGTAATTTTGCATACTGATCATGCGTCTAAAAAACAGCTGCCTTGGATTGATGGGCTATTGAAGGCCGGTGAGCAGTATTTTGAGCAAACCGGTAACCCCTTGTTTAGTTCTCACATGCTGGATTTGTCAGGAGAAGCACTCGAAGAGAATATCGCTATTTGTGCAGATTATCTTCAACGTATGGCAAAAATAGATATGGCGATTGAAATTGAGTTGGGTGTAACAGGTGGAGAGGAAGACGGTGTTGATAATTCTCACATTGATAATTCTCTGCTCTATACACAGCCACAAGATGTTGCCTATGCCTATGAAAAACTGTCCCAAGTTAGCTCTCAATTCACTATAGCAGCATCATTCGGCAATGTTCACGGTGTGTATAAGCCGGGTAACGTTAAGCTCACCCCGGAAATTTTGAAAAACTCACAATCTTATGTTGCTGATAAGTTCGGTTTGGCAGCCAAGTCACTGAACTTCGTTTTTCACGGCGGTTCTGGTTCAAGTCCAGATGAGATAAAACAAGCCATCAGCTATGGTGTTGTTAAAATGAATATTGATACAGATACGCAGTGGGCTTGTTGGCAAGGAGTTCACAGTTACTATGAGGGCAACAAAGGATATTTACAAAGTCAAATCGGTAATCCTGATAATGCAGATGGACCAAATAAGAAGTTTTACGATCCTCGAGTTTGGCTTCGTCAAATGGAAGAGTCAATGTCCCAACGACTGGAGCTGGCATTTACCGAATTGAACTGTATCAAACGATATGCTAATTAAATAAATCACAGCTAACATTGCCGGTCAAAATAAGTCACAAAAAATCACAATAACTCTTTTGGCGTCGATTTAATTCATGTAAGATGCTTCGAAAACGATACAAAATTTCAATGACGCTAGCATTGAACCCTTGTTAATCTGCTTCGAGGTAAAATTAAATGATTAAACCTGTCCGCCACTTTCTAAATGTTTTCGCTGGGTTGCTGATGTGTGCTACTTACACATCAGCAACGTTTGCATCAGATAAGCCCAATATCATTTTTATATTGACTGACGATTTGGGATTCAACCAAGTTGGTGCCTATGGCGATACGTCAATTAAAACGCCAAATCTAGATCAAATGGCAAGCAACGGTATTCGTTTTGATCATGCCTATGCTGGCAACACGGTTTGCTCTCCTTCGCGTGTTTCTCTGTTTACTGGGCGCGATGGACGTTACATGGTTAACAACGCAAACACGGTGCAACTGCAAGATATTGATATCACCATGGCTCATGTGCTCAAACATGCCAATTACGATACGGCACTATTTGGAAAGTATTCTATCGGTTCCCAGATGGGAGTAACGGACCCATTGGCTATGGGATTTGATACTTGGTATGGTTTCTATTCGATTCTAGAAGGACATCGTCAATATCCCCATATCTTGTGGCGTGATGGTGAAAAAATTCGTATTAAAGAAAACGAGGGTGGTAAAAAAGGGGCTTACGCTCAAGAGTTATTTACTAATGAAGCCATAAAGTATATCAAGCAAGATCGAGAAAACCCTTTCTTTATTATGTTAGCTTATTCATCGCCACATGCTGAACTTGCCGTGCCTGAAAAATACAGTGATATGTATGGCTATGATGAGAAAGCCTACCTTGGTATGAAAGACGGTGTTCCGTCTGACAAATACGCAGCTTATTACCCAGAACCTGTTGATAACCCCAATGCAGTGTTAGCCGGAATGGTGTCTGCTCTTGACGAGTATGTTGGTCAAGTCATTAAAACTCTTGAAGAACAAGGTGAACTTGATAACACTTTAATTTTCTTTACTTCTGATAATGGACCACATGATGAGGGGGGCGCAAATCCTGCGTTCTTTAAAGCTGCGGGTCCCTACAAGGGTATAAAACGCGATCTTTATGATGGTGGTATTCACGTACCCATGTTGGTGCAGTGGCCTGCGAAGATTAAACAAAGCCGTGTTGATGATACCCCTTGGACATTTGCTGATGTATTACCAACCTTGGCAGAAATTGCAGATGTTAATTTGAATCTTGTACCCCGCGTTCGCACAAATGGTGTATCTATTAAAGGAATTTTGAATGACTCGCCTGTAGAAATGCCTGAAAGGGTTCTTTATTGGGAGTTTTCGAAACAAGTAGGCGATCCTAACTCTGGCATTATTGGTGACACTTATCAGGCAGCTCGCAAAGGTAATTGGAAAGCCGTCCGTTATGGTTTTAACGCTGAAGTTGAGCTCTACGATATTCTCAAAGATCCCGGTGAATCTAAAAATCTGGCGGCTAAAAATCCTGCTATTGCACAAGAATTCTTAACACTATTTGAACAATACAAATAACAGCATGTGCGCCACGTAATATAACGTCGGTGCATCTTAGACATTGATTAATTCAAGAGATATTTTCATGACTAGAATGATATATGTCAGCTTTACCATCTTGCTATCACTTTTATTGGGTGGATGCAGTGTAGAGGGCGGTGATAAAAGCCAACCTCAAATGGTTGACTACTTTGCAGATAATGGTACTGGTAATCCACTTGCTGTTGTGCAGCAACCAGCAGGTGAATACCACAATGGTATTACCTATGTGTCTTATCAAGGGCCTTTCGAAGATCCCTACATAGCCGCATACAATCATGAAGCTCAAAGTTGGCTAGGACCCTTTCGTGCAGGAACCAGTGATTTAGGTAGACGAGTGGGACGTACAAAATTCGACAACCATGGTAAACCTACATTACTTATTGATGATCTCGGTTACATCCATATTTTTTATGGCGGTCATGGTGGCGATAAGCATCATGGTGTGAACACCCTAGGTGATGTTCATCACGGAGCAAATAAACACTCAATCTCAAAACGCCCTCTTGATATCACTGAGTGGGAAGCGGTCGATAATATTTCGGTTTTTGGCACCTATAATCAAGCAATCAAAATGGATAATGGCGATATCTATCTGTTTTATCGTCATGGCGCACATAGAAGTGATTGGGTATACCAAAAATCTACCGATCATGGCCGCACCTTTCAGCCCCCGGTTTCTTTCTTGAAACATAAAAGACGCACTGACGTGAAGGCGGTGGATAGCTGGTATGCCTGGGTTACTAGAGGGGAAGGCAATGAGTTAATTATAAGTTTCGACTATCACTTATGTTTGGATCACGACGCTGGCATCGATAGCCGAGGCCATGTTCCGCGGCGTCATGATGTGCACTTTATGGTTTTTAATACAGAAACGGATGAATGGCGCACAGTTGATAATCAACCATTAAATATTCCACTTACCAGAGAAGAGGCAGAGCAGAAAACACTAGTTATGGATACTGGTGATATGTGGACATTTAACGGCTCGACACACTTGGATAACAAAGGAAATCCTCACGTTTCTATTAATATGGGTAAGGATATTGGTGAAAAAGCAGGTGGGCCTAAACTAACTTATCATCTTCGTTGGGATGGCAACGAATGGCTTGGTGGCAGCCCAGTGAATGGCCAAAAATCAGGTATCTCTCGTGGTGATTTTGAGGTAACCGATCCTAATACAATTCGATTCATTATTTCAGACTCGGATGGCAAAGACGGTGTTGTAGCTGAATGGCTTAGCCGTGATGGCGGCGACAGTTTTATTAAAACACGCGAGCTTCTGCGCCGTAAAAACTCGACTTTTGCAACTACCGCAATGATCAAAAATGCACACCCTGATGCGCAAGTGATTGTTGGGCAAATTGCCAGAGATACAGCAGATAGAAAAATCTTTTTACTTGGTCAAAAAGGACCTATTCAACGTCCATTAAAAGACGCGACCTTGCCAAAAGATACGTCAACGTTTGTAAGTAAATGAATTTATGTTGAGGACTTGCTATGCGAAATAAACTGTTAAAAATTGCCACTATTCCCTTTTTGGTTAGCGTTTTGTTATCTGGTTGCAGTGAACCAGCAAACAATAAAGGTATCACTGTTCAAGCCGGTGATAATACGCAAATAGAGACAACGCAGGCTTCTGCCGATATGGCTAAAGCATCAAAGAGTATTGTGGCGTCAGCTCATGACATTGCAACACGTGTAGCAAAGTGGCAAATTGCCCAATTTGGTAATTTAACGTACATTCCTGAATCACATAGAGAAAAATCAGAAAATCCAAAATTCTGGATCCAGGCAACTTTTTATATTGGTTTGACTAAATGGCTAGAAGTCGACAAGAACGTTGAATTCATGACCTACGTTAATAAAATGGCAAAAGAGCAAGAATACGGATTGCTTACCGAGCGCCCTTATCACGCTGATGACCATACTATTGGACAAACCTATCTTTGGTTGGCTGAGCAAACAGGTAATCAAGAGGCGATTAGGCCGACACAACAGCACTTCAACTGGATTTTAGCTAATAGACCTGATGTCGGTCTTGAAATGCTAGACATTACAGCCAGTGGTTCGGGAAAACAGCATCTCGAGGGTGACTGTCAATTGCGATGGTGCTGGGCAGATGCTTTATTTATGGCACCTAGAACTTGGTTAAAACTGAGTAATGTAACAGGTGATCCTAAATATTTTGAATACGCAGATGCCGAGTTCTGGGCCGCAGCAGACTATTTATTTTCTGACGATTATGGTTTGTTTTTCCGTGACAGCCGTTATTTTGAAATGAAAAGTGACAACGGTGAACCTGTTTTCTGGGGACGTGGTAACGGATGGGTTTTTGCTTCTTTACCGTTGATTATTGATGATCTACCCAATGGTCATCCTTCTCGTGAACGCTATCTTGAATTGTATAAAAAGAACGCTGCAGCGTTATTGAAGCTACAAACCCCTGAGGGGTATTGGCCTGCGTCTTTGTTAGACCCGAACAAAGTTAAAACCCCTGAGGTCAGTGGTAGTGCTTTTATTACTTATGGTTTGGCTTGGGGTGTAAACAACGGCATTCTTACTGATGACAAATCTAAAGAAGTAGTAGAGAAAGGCTGGGCGGCATTAGAAAAAGCCGTTGCTGATGATGGACGTGTAAATTGGGTTCAGCATGTTGGTAAGTCCCCAGATCCTGTGAAGAAAACGGATTCGCAGCTTTATGGTTCTGGCGCAGTGTTATTAGCTGCTTCAGAAATGGCAAAATGGCAAGGCTAAATAAGGCTATGTTGCAAATTAGCAGGATAAACTGGATCCTGCTAATTGTCATTGTGCTGTCCTGTTGCACGTACGTCAGTAAAGCGTTGCTAAAGCAATCTCAAGGGCAAGAACAGCACTCAATTATTATAGAAAAGTATAAAGTACCTACTCTGTTAGTTGTAGGTGAGGGGTTCACCAATCCTATAGGCTATTACGAGTCAGTTCCTCGCTTTTCCTGGCAGTTACCTGCAAGTGAAAATAGGATGCAACTGGCTTATCAAATTCAAGTTTCTTCTGGTTTCAATAAAGTACCCGCAGAACCCCTTCTTTGGGATAGTGGTAAAGTGAACTCTGCACAAAATGCATGGATTAAGTATCAGGGGCCAACGCTTCAGTCTCGACAACAGGTCATGTGGCGCGTACGTTATTGGGATCAGGATGGTATAGGTTCTGATTGGAGTGATCCACAGTCAATTGAACTTGGCTTGTTATCCAACAACGATTGGCAAGGCAATTGGATAGGACATCCGGATACCAACCCTGCGCGTATGCCAAGTAAGGCAACCTTAGCAACACCTCAATATTTGCGTAAACCTTTTCTATTAAAAGATGATGTTGCTCAAGCTCGCTTATATGTATCGGCAAAAGGTTTATTCAAAGCCTTTATAAATGGCAGCGTTGTTGCCCCAAATGATGTGATGACGCCTGGTTGGACACCTTATTCCAAAAGAATAGAAACACTGACCTATGATGTCACATCGTTGTTGAGTAAAGGACAAAATGTGCTTTCAAGTGTCATAGCAGGTGGCTGGTATGCCGGTCGAGCGTTTGATCAAGAAGAGCAAGAACATCGTTTACCAGCTCGTTTTCTTGCCCAATTAGAAATCACATTAAAGTCAGGTGAAATCCAGATAATTAAATCGGACGACAGCTGGTTTGTTTCTCAAGACGGCCCTATTCGTTTTGCTAGCATTTATGACGGTGAAAAATATGATCAAGCAAAGGTTTTATCGGGTTGGAACACCGTTAATTTCGACATCAATACAAGTTCAAAATGGGTTTCTGTGCTCTCCGAACCGGTCAATGACGTCTTAGCCCTAAGGCCAAAGCGTCACGCTCCCATTCGGCACAAACAAACAATTCCCGTGCAGGCAATAGTGTCTAAAGCAGACAGTCACCAAAAAGGCATTGCAGTGTTTGATTTTGGCCAGAATATGGTGGGGGTACCACGCATCAAAGTACCCGCTATTGCAGGGCAGGAAATAACAATACGCTTTGCAGAAGCCTTGCACAAAGGCGAGTTTTATACAGAAAACTATCGAAGCGCAAAATCCACCAATACTATATTGCCGAATCAAACCGGTGAAATTTGGTACCAGCCCACCTTCACATATCACGGTTATCGCTATATTGAAATATCTGGTTTTGATAGTTCTTTTTTACCTCAAAGTGACTGGGTTGAAGCGTTAGTTCAACATTCAGATGTTGCGCTTCATGCTGGTTTTACCAGTTCACATGATAAGCTTAACAAGCTATCAGAAAATATATTGTGGGGTTTGCGCAGTAATTTTTATGACATACCATTAGATTGTCCACAACGGGACGAACGCCTGGGATGGACAGGTGATGCACAAGTCTTCGCGACTCCTTCTATGTATTTAGCTGATGTTTATGGTTTTTGGGCTGCATGGTTGCAAAGTGTCAGAGAAGACCAATCTGTTGAAGGAAAAATTCCACTATATGTTCCTCATGTGGAATGGAAAATTGACTGGGCATCTTCTGGATGGGGTGATGCCATTACAATTATTCCTTGGGATTTGTATATTCTGACTGGCGACAAGCAAATAGTGCAAGATAATTACCCTGCGATGAAAAAGTGGGTTGAGTATCATGAGACTCATGCTAGCCATTATATTTCGACCATGAACACCTTTGGTGATTGGTTACAGCCATTTTCGCAAGGAGAGGGTGTTAAGGGTAATCGAGGCGATACTGATTTTAGCTACATATCCACAGCCTATTTTGCACGCTCAGTAGAGCTAACAATGAAAGCGGCATTAGTTCTAGGTAACACTCAAGAAGCAGAGTACTTTTCAGCTCTTCATAAGAAGATAACAACAGCATTTAGAAAGGAATTTTTGGACGAAAATCTGCTACCTAAATTAGGCAAACCGACACAAACTTTTTATTTACTAGGTCTGTCTTTTAACTTATTTCCTGAAGACAAAATAAAGCAGGCGCAAGCACTTCTCATTGAGCAAGTGGTGTTAGCCGACAATTATTTAAGAACAGGATTTTTAGGTACGCCGATGTTACTTACAGAATTGCAAAAAAGTGGCAGAACCGACCTTGCCTACCATATTCTATTTAATGAAACTTACCCTTCTTGGTTTTATTCAATCAACAATGGTGCTACTACCACTTGGGAGCGGTGGAACTCTTATTCACTTCAAGACGGGTTTAACCCACAAGGAATGAATTCCCTGAATCATTACGCCTACGGTAGTGTTTACCGATGGTTCTTCGAGGGTATTTTAGGCATTCAAGCAACGGAACCAGGATTTAAAACTATTCAGATTGCACCACAATTAGGCGAGCAACTAGATTACGCTAGCGGTGAATATCTTACCCCTCAGGGAACAGTGAGGGTGGCATGGCAAAAAAGCCAAGGTTTACTATCTATGCAAATTACTGTGCCATCTAATACCACAGCAAATATTGTGGTTCCTCAAGGTTATTTAGTGGGTGCTACGACTGATTTGTCAAAATTATCTCCTGGTAATTACTCCTTCACTTTTCAAAGTGTGGGTCACATGTGATGACTGCTGTATGCAGCCTTAGACGGTATTTCCATATTCTTACTGTTCACGCTTGAACAGAAAATCAAAACTTGTAACAAATGTTAGGCAAGAGCATTCATGGTGCCTGTATTCGTTTATATAGAGGTAGTGATAGTTATGAAATGTCATTCTTATATGATGTATAAGCTAATAAACTTGATTTTAATGCTGCTGCTTGTTGGTTGTACCGCAGAAATAGAATCGTCAGTTGTGGATAAAACAGATGTAAAACCCACGCTAATGATCCCAGCAAAAACCGGCAGTTTTGGAGACCAAGGAGACGGTACTTACATTAATCCCATATTGAATGCCGATTATCCGGATTCAGATATTGAACAAGTGGGTGATACTTATTACATGATCACCTCTAAGCAGCATATGTCACCAGGTATGCCGATTCTTGAATCGAAAGACATGGTGAATTGGCGTAACGTTGGTCACGCCTTTCCTAGCTTGTCATGGGCTCCTGAGTACAATTGGAACCGAATGAATGGCTATTCGTTCGGCGTATGGGCGGGTGATATTGCCTATCATGAAGGCCTTTGGTACGTGTATCAAATCGATTATCAGCACGGTTTGATGGTGACTACAGCAAAAGACATTCGTGGCCCATGGAGTGAGCCTCTTATGATGTTGTCGAAAAAAGATGTACTAGATGATCCCGCCGTATATTGGGATTACGAAACCCGTAAAGCTTATATATTAATCAATACTGGTCTTAAACAAAAGGGACCAGAAAACACCATTGAAGGAAATGAAAACCGCATTTATGAAATGAGTTGGGACGGTACCAAAATTCTTGATGAAGGTGAATTGGTGTATACCGGTTTGGGAGCAGAAGCTGCTAAAGTTTATAAGATTAACGGTTATTGGTACATTTTCATGGCTCAATGGACAATGGATGATAAATCGACCAAGCCAGGAGTTAAGAACCCCAAGAACGATAGAAAACAATTAGTGCTGCGTTCAAAAGAGAGTATTTACGGTCCTTATGAGGTACGCATCGTGCTGGAGAAAGGTTCTGTATTTAACGACCGAAGCGCAAGTCAAGGTAGTTTGATGCAAGCACCAGATGGCTCATGGTGGTATATGCATCAGCTTATTCAAAATGATGATATCCCTTTCCAAGGTCGCCCACAGGTTCTTGAACCCGTAACGTGGGTAGACGGCTGGCCTATTATTGGAATTGATGAAGATGGCGATGGTATTGGCGAGCCGGTGTGGCGTTATAAAAAGCCTATCGATGGTTATCCAATTACAGCACCAAATAGTGATGATAATTTCTCTTCTGAAATTTTAGGATTGCAATGGGAATGGAATCATAATCCACGAAATACTCATTGGTCGCTTACCGAAAGGTCAGGTTGGTTGCGACTTAAAGCCAGCAAGATTTTACCCGCCAACCCCAGACACGGACCTCAGAACAATGAATGGACTAACGACGACGGCTCAGACACGGCTTTCTGGCGAGCTAGCAATACACTGAGTCAACGTATCATGGGGATCACCACAGGCACAGCTGTTGCAAAATTTAACCTTTCAGGGATGCGACCAAATCAATTGGCTGGTTTTGTTCGCTATGGTGGTGTTTACAACTTGTTAGGAGTGCATATGACTGAAGATGGCAAAAAACATCTTTTTTATATGAATACATTTGCAGAAAAAGTCGTAGGGCCTGAGGTAATCGCTGATGAATTATTTATCAGGACTTCTAATGTGCGTGACAATGGTACCTATGAATACAGTTTTGATGGTAAAGCATTCAAAGCATTTGGTCCTAGCTTCAAAATTGAATTCGGCAAATGGACTGGGGACCGCTTAGGGTTCTTTACTTGGAATGAGAAAGAAGATGCGGGTTATATCGACGTAGATTGGTTTATTTATGATTACGACGGTCCAAAAGCTGCGCGAGAATTAAGTGTAAATTGACAAATCACTTGCGAGTTTAACAATGATCTTGTGAGGCTAAGTTACGATAAATTTGCTTCATCAACTAATATGGAACACCTCCAAATAAGGCGCTTTTTTTATTATTAATATGAAGAGCGCCTATTTTTTAAGTATATATACTTTAATCTTGATAAAATTCATAAGATTACATGGGCTTAATTTGGGGCAAAATTGTGTTATTCGGTAGGAGATTAAGAGTTAAAAGCAGATCAGTGTCTTTATTCGATAAACAGTAAATCTACAATTGTTGCACCGTTATTCTACAGGCATCTAGTGATGCTTGGTTGCACAACAACGTCTCTTGTTGCTTAAGATCAATACCTCGATTATTTCGTTGATAATGGCTAAAAATGTTCGGATAAAACCGAAAAGATTGATCGGATTCGACCGAAAGCAGTGTTCGGATTCATCCGCAACATGCATCGCGTAACACCGGTGGGTAGCCTAGAGGTGAAGATATAGCCATAAAACAAATAATGTTGTAAATATGGCACTAATATTTACTTAAGAAGTTTACAAAAAATTAGTTAAGTTGAGTTGCAAGGATTCTATGAAATAGTGCAATCATGGCGATACGTCTGAATAAGTAGCGTTTTTATCGATACTCATTTTAATTGAGTCTAAGTATAAAAAGTGATCGTTTTTCATCACGCTTAGGTCACCATTAAAGTACATGCCCCAAGACGGGTATATACCTTTTTCATCATTGTAACCAAATTGGATATTGTGTTTATCAAGCACTTTATTGCCATCTACCCAAAGCTCTAATCGGCCGGTTTTTGCATCTGAATAATCTACTTTTGCGTGAAGTACAAAATCGACCCACCTATCGAGGTAATCTTTCTTTTCACCTGGGATAGTAAAGCGCCCTGTTCCTTCACCTTTTGTTGTTGGGCTTAGCTTATACCATTCCATCTTAAAGTCTGTTCAGTACCGCCCAATCTCTTGTGCACATCTTGATCACCCTCGCGGTATCGCTGATAAAGCTATTCCAAGCTTCACTACAAGCTTCGACAATGGCTTCAT
>NZ_JAJHOG010000020.1:0-38899 GCF_020819615.1 Rheinheimera sp. UJ51 | reverse complement strand
GCTTACGCCCATTTTTCTCGGCGCGAGAAAGCTTAAGGATGTCTTCAGCAGTATGATTCATAAGACTCAGAGTGTGATGATTTGGTGAGTACAATTAGAGCAGAAAACAAGATGGAATGGTATTATACCTTTCCATCTTAACGTTTGTTCAATGTCGCCGCGTCTCTAGCCACACTCAAATCACACTTGCAGTAACATTGATAAAGCTATGCCACGCATTGCTGCAACGATCAACATAAGATAACCATGCTATACACGGTATATTTATTCTAGTTTATGTTTGCGCTTACCCAGTGGCACCTTTAGAATTGCCGCATTCGGTTTATCGGTGTTTGCTATGCTTTTCTTACAAGATCAAGCTGCTGAGGCTTACTCTACATTTCGTTTAAAAACATCGTTGCAGCAAGTAATAGAGGTGCAAGATGTTAACGAACTCAATACGATTAACATCAATTCTGCTCCTATTATTTTAGGCGAGGGCAGCAATACCATTTTTCTAACTGAGCAATCACGTCCTATATTACGTTTTACTTCGTCTCAACGAACGATATTGAATGAGACGCTTGATACTGTAAATCTTCATGTAGAAGCGGGTCACAATTGGCACCAATTAGTCAGTTGGGCAGTGAATTCAGAGCTATGGGGTATCGAGAATCTGGCATTAATACCAGGATCTGTTGGTGCAGCACCTATCCAAAACATTGGTGCTTATGGTGTTGAATTTGCGGATGTCTGTGATTATGTCGATTTTTACTCGTGGACTGATCAAGCCGTACATCGATTCTCGGCAGATGAGTGTCAATTTGGTTATCGTGACAGTCTATTTAAACAAAGTTTAACTAGTAAAGGATTGGTTATCGCCGTCGGTATTACCCTACAGAAAAAACCGAAACGTGTTCTTAATTATGCGGGTTTAGATACCTTATCTGATAGCGCATCCTTACAAGAAATATACGCCCAAGTCATTGCTACAAGACAGAGTAAGTTACCTGATTATACAAAGTTGGCTAATTGTGGCAGCTTTTTTAAGAATCCTATAATTTCATTGGGTGCCTATCGTTTACTTCAGCAGCAATTTCCAAAGATCCCAGGTTATATTGTCGCCGATAACGTCAAAGTGCCAGCAGCTTGGTTGATCGACCAATTAGGATTTAAGGGTTATCGTTTGCAGGATATCGGTTGTTATGAGCGGCAGCCGTTAGTATTAGTTAACTTTGGTAACGGAACGGCAGACGCATTATTAGCATTAGTGAATATGATTATCGGTAAAGTTAAAGATCGCTATGCTATTTTGCTTGAGCCTGAAGTTCGAATGTTAAATAAAGATGGCATGGCTTATGTCCAAAGCTAATCTACAAGTACAGCGGCAATTACTCAGCGTATTAGCTGATGGTAAATTTCATTCCGGTCAGATACTTGCCAATCATTTTGGCATCAGTCGTACGGCAATTGCGAATTACATCGCAGAGTTAGAGTTGGTCGGTTTAGACATATATAAAGTGAAAGGTAAAGGCTATGCTTTAACCAAACCCATTGTCTTGCTGGATGCGGCCATTATCCGCCAACTTCAACCTGCTCAAAGTGCGCCGGTATTAGTCCAGCATATCACTGACTCTACTAACTTACAGTTGATGCAGGCCTTACAAAGTAATAAAGACCTTGCCAGCGCCAGTGTCATTGTGGCTGAAGCACAAACGGCAGGACGTGGACGACGCGGGCGTAGCTGGTATTCACCTTTTGGCAGTAATTTATATTTTAGTTATTACTGGAAGCTTGAGCAGGGTATTCAAGCTGCTATGGGTTTAAGTATTGTTGCTGGTTGTGCCTTATGTCAGGTTTTACAACGTCATTATCAGATCTCGACCAAGATGAAATGGCCAAACGATATCTACATCGATCATCGAAAAGTGGCTGGAATATTAGTTGAATTAGTGGGGCAGGCTGATGGCGCTTGCCATGTAGTAATAGGGATTGGTATTAACGTGCAATTACCACTACAAGCTTTGCAGCATATTGATCAACCATATGCTGATCTTGCTACCGCGACTGATCATGCTATTAATCGCAATGAATTAGTCGTGCATTTACAAAGTGCCTTAACCCGTGCCTTAAAACAGTTCCAGCAAACAGGTTTCGCACCGTTTCAGGAATCTTTTAATCAGTTGAATTTATACGCTCAGCAAACGGTCACTTTATCAGGTAGCGCAAACGCAACCGGTGTTTGCAAGGGGGTTGATAATCAGGGGGCGATTTTGTTAGAACATGCGGGACAAACCGTCGCTTACTTTGGTGGTGAAGTAAGCTTAAGAGCGGCGACTTAATGTATTTACTGTTAGATATTGGTAACTCACGCACAAAAGCCGTAATTTATGAAGAGGGTAAGTTTACGCTAATGTCTGATTTAAACCTGCAATCGATAGCACCTTATCGCTTCATTGCTGTATATGTTGCTTGCGTGGGTTTTGATGAACATGTTGAGCAGTTACAGCATACGCTGGGTTTAACGCATTTGCCTTGGTACAGATTAGTCAGCCAAGCAGCTGCTTTTGGCGTGGTTAATCGCTATGCCACGCCCGAGCGATTAGGCGTTGATCGTTGGTTAGCCATTTTAGGCGCCGATAGCTTGTTGCCGGCGAAAAATCTAATGATAGTCGATGCCGGTACGGCTTTAACTATTGATTGGTTAGATAAGTCACAGCAACACCAAGGCGGTTGGATTATTCCTGGTCTTCGCTTGCAACAAGAAGCGGTAATAAAAAATACGGCAAGAGTAGGCAGTACCCCAGATGATAGTCAGGAATTAACCTTAGGCGTTAATACACAAGATTGTGTTAAAAATGGTGCACTTGCGGCACTATGTGGTGCTATTCGTGCAGGCTGGCAGCTAAAACCAACCGACGTTATATTCCTCACTGGTGGTGATGCACCAAAGCTAGCTCAATATCTGTCTGACTTGCCGGTACAACTGGATCCTTTACTGATTTTTCGCGGCATAGCGCGATATATTGCAACTTAAACGTGGGATCGCACAACAATTAGCCGTTCAGCTAATATTTTATGCTTTTTTCTGTTTTTCTTGTTGCGCCATCCCCACCATTCTACTAGAATTCGCACCCACTGACGTAGTGCCGCTTTAGCTCAGTTGGTAGAGCAACTGACTTGTAATCAGTAGGTCATCCGTTCGACTCGGATAAGCGGCACCATTAGTGGAGGGGTTCCCGAGTGGCCAAAGGGATCAGACTGTAAATCTGCCGGCACTGCCTTCGAAGGTTCGAATCCTTCCCCCTCCACCATTCTTCGTCAGAAGAATAGCTACGAGTAGGCCGCGGGCATCGTATAATGGCTATTACCTCAGCCTTCCAAGCTGAAGATGCGGGTTCGATTCCCGCTGCCCGCTCCAGTTACAAGTTGCTGATATAGCTCAGGCGGTAGAGCGCATCCTTGGTAAGGATGAGGTCCCCAGTTCGATTCTGGGTATCAGCACCATCTTGCATGCCTCCCTCGTTCGCTTTACAATTAATTTTTTATTCCGCCGTTTTGTTTTAATAAGGGTTACTTATGGCTAAGGCTAAATTTGAACGCGTAAAACCGCACGTAAACGTAGGTACTATCGGCCACGTTGACCACGGTAAAACTACTCTGACAGCTGCTATCACTAACGTATTAGCAAAGACATACGGCGGTCAGGCATTTGCTTTCGATCAAATCGATAAAGCACCAGAAGAAAAAGCTCGTGGTATCACTATCAACACGTCACACGTTGAATACGATACACCAACACGTCATTATGCACACGTAGACTGTCCAGGTCACGCTGACTATGTTAAAAACATGATCACTGGTGCGGCACAGATGGACGGTGCTATTCTGGTAGTAGCGGCGACTGACGGCCCAATGCCACAAACGCGTGAGCACATCCTGTTATCACGTCAGGTTGGTGTACCTTACATCATTGTGTTCATGAACAAGTGTGACATGGTAGATGACGAAGAGTTATTAGAATTAGTAGAAATGGAAGTGCGTGAGCTTCTTTCAGACTACGACTTCCCAGGTGATGACTTACCAGTAATCCGTGGTTCAGCCTTAAAAGGTCTGGAAGGCGATGCTGAGTGGGAAAAGAAAATTCTGGAATTAGGCGAAGCGTTAGATACGTATATCCCTGAGCCAGTACGTGCGATTGATAAGCCATTCATCATGCCAATCGAAGACGTATTCTCAATTGCTGGTCGTGGTACTGTAGTAACAGGCCGTGTAGAGCAAGGTATCATCAAAGTGGGTGAGACAGTAGAAATCGTTGGTATCAAAGACACTGTAGCGACCACCTGTACTGGTGTAGAAATGTTCCGTAAGCTGTTAGACGAAGGTCGTGCAGGCGAGAACATCGGTGCTTTATTACGTGGTACTAAGCGTGAAGACGTAGAACGTGGTCAAGTATTAGCGAAGCCAGGTTCAATCAAGCCACACACTAAGTTCGAAGGCGAAGTGTACGTATTGTCAAAAGAAGAAGGTGGTCGTCACACGCCATTCTTCAAAGGCTACCGTCCACAGTTCTACTTCCGTACAACAGACGTAACGGGTGCAGTAGAATTACCAGAAGGCGTAGAAATGGTCATGCCAGGCGACAACTTGAAGTTTGTTGTTGAACTGATTTGCCCAATCGCGATGGACGAAGGTTTACGCTTCGCTATCCGTGAAGGCGGCCGCACAGTAGGTGCTGGCGTAGTATCAAAAATCATTGCTTGATCAGCACTGATGTAAAGAAGGCCCTACGGGGCCTTTTTTGTCGCTAAAAAAACCTGCTGAATTGCCAAGCTGCTGCATTGTAAGCTTGTTTTAGTCTGCTGAGACAGTATAATGAGCGGCTATTTAGCGACAGGTGATTTTCGTCGTTATGTTTTTGTAGGGGCATAGTTCCAATTGGTAGAACAGCGGTCTCCAAAACCGATGGTTGGGGGTTCGAATCCCTCTGCCCCTGCCACTATTTTCAAGCTCGGATATGCCGTCCGTGCTGTTATGTTTGTTATGAGAACAACATAAGTAAGCCTATTAAGTGAGTGAAGCATGAGTGCAACAAGCGAAACCCCAAAAAGCGGATTAGATCTGGTTAAATGGTTGTTAGTACTAGTGATCCTATCATTAGTCGTGGTTGGTAATTATCTTTACGAGTTATCTAGTCTGGAAAAGGCTATTGCCATTGTTGTATTAGTTGCCGCTGCGGGCTTTGTAGCTGCACAGACTTACAAAGGCAAAACTTTCCTTAATTTCGCCAAAGAGTCACGTACTGAAATCCGGAAAGTGGTTTGGCCAACTCGTCAAGAGACCATGCAGACCACTATTATCGTTCTTATTGCCACTGTTATTATGGGGCTTATTTTGTGGGGCCTCGATGCTATTTTATTACGCGTCGTCTCCTTCTTTACCGGACTAGGGGGTTAACTCATGGCAGGAAAAATGCGTTGGTATGTAGTGCAGGCCTTTTCAGGTTTCGAACAGCGAGTTGCCACCTCACTACGTGAACATATTAAAATTCATCAAATGGAAGAAAAGTTTGGTGAAGTATTAGTACCCACTGAAGAAGTTGTGGAAATGCGTGCCGGTCAGAAACGTAAATCTGAGCGTAAGTTTTTCCCTGGTTACGTATTAGTACAAATGGAAATGTGCGAAGAAGCATGGCACTTAGTGAAAAGTGTGCCGCGCGTGCTAGGCTTTATCGGTGGTACTTCTGACCGCCCAGCACCTATTTCTGAAAAAGAAGCACTGACCATTCTGAACCGCTTACAAGACAATATTGATAAGCCGAAGCCGAAAACCTTGTTTGAAGCCGGTGAAGTGGTTCGTGTTACAGAGGGACCTTTCGCAGACTTTAACGGCGTAGTCGAAGAAGTTGACTATGAAAAGAGCCGCGTAAAAGTCTCGGTACTCATTTTTGGTCGTGCAACTCCGGTTGAGTTAGAATTCGGTCAAGTCGAAAAAGCGTAATTTACAGCTTGTAACGGGGCGCTGATTAAAATATAATCTGCGCCCTTTTTATCGTATGGGAAGCCGTTTGAGTAAGTGTCCTCGCATTTACGAGGCTAAGACCCAATCACAGAGGTGAAACATGGCAAAGAAAGTCACTGCACTCATTAAATTGCAGGTAAAAGCCGGTATGGCAAACCCGTCACCACCAGTTGGTCCGGCGTTAGGTCAACACGGTGTTAACATCATGGAATTCTGTAAAGGCTTCAACGCCCGTACAGAAAGTCTTGAAAAAGGCATGCCAATTCCTGTTGTTATTACAGTATATAGCGATCGTTCTTTCACGTTCGAAACTCGTACCCCACCAGCGTCTTTCTTATTATTGAAAGCAGCCGGTTTAAAAGGTGGTTCAGGTCGTCCTAATACCCAGAAAGTCGGTAAGATTACAGCTGCACAGGTTGATGAAATCGTTAAGATTAAACAACCTGATTTAACAGCTGCAGATCATGCTGCTGCGGTGCGTACCATTGAAGGTACTGCTCGTTCTATGGGCTTAGTGGTGGAGGGCTAATCGATGGCTAAATTAACAAAACGCGCTAAGTTAATCCGCTCTAAAGTAGATTCTACTCGCGAATATGACATCAACGAAGCAGTTGCTTTGTTAAAAGAATTATCTGCCGGCAAGTTCCTTGAGAGCGTTGACGTTGCAGTAAACCTAGGTATCGACGCTCGTAAGTCTGATCAAAACGTTCGTGGTGCAACAGTGTTGCCACACGGTACGGGTCGTACTGTACGCGTTGCCGTATTTACACAAGGTGCTAACGCCGAAGCTGCTAAAGCCGCTGGTGCTGACATCGTAGGTATGGAAGACTTAGCTGATCAAGTTAAGAAAGGCGTAATGGATTTTGACGTTGTTATCGCGTCTCCAGATGCTATGCGTGTTGTCGGTATGTTAGGTCAAATTTTAGGCCCTCGTGGTTTAATGCCTAACCCGAAAACTGGCACAGTTACACCAAACGTAGCTGAAGCAGTTAAAAACGCGAAAGCGGGTCAGATCCGTTACCGTAATGATAAGAATGGTATTATCCATTCTACCATCGGTAAAATCGATTTTGACGCTGACAAGTTGAAAGAAAACTTAGAGTCGTTACTGGTTGCTCTGAAGCGTGCTAAGCCTTCAGTTGCTAAAGGTATCTACATCAAAAAAGTAACGCTTTCTTCTACTCACGGTGCTGGTTTAACGTTAAACCAAGCATCTTTAAGCGCCACTGTCTAAGCGCTTTACACTAGGGCGTGGTTAATTTATAATCTCGCCCTCGTTTTTAGGGTAGAAGCCAGGCTTCATTGAAGTACTGGCTTCCGTCCAAGACCGTAGGTGTCACAAGTTTCTTTTGAAAGGCGTGACTTAAAAAAAACAACCTACGCAGACGGTGTAGGCCCCAGAAAGAATTAAATTCGTTCTGGTCTCACCGTAAATCGCGCGTTGGCATATTGTCAACGTTGTGTAGGAAACCGGACATAAAGTCCGGATGAACCAGGAGTTAAGAGCCAATGGCTATAAAGCTTGATGACAAAAAAGCAATTGTTGCTGAAGTCCAGGAAGCTGCCAAAGGTGCTTTATCTGCGGTAGTCGCAGACGCTCGTGGTGTCACTGTAGGCAAGATCACTGCTTTGCGTAAGCAAGCACGTGAAGCTGGTGTTTGGGTCAAAGTGGTCCGTAACACCCTAGCTCGCCGCGCAGTAGATGGCACCGAATTTGAGTGTCTGAAAGAGGTATTCGTAGGCCCGACATTAGTTGCGTTTTCTAAAGAGCACCCAGGTGCTGCAGCGCGTATCTTCAAAGATTTCGCGAAAGAAAACAAAAACTTCGAGCTTAAAGGTGCAGCTTTCAACGGTACCACAGTGAACATCGACGTGTTAGCATCGTTACCAACATACGACGAAGCTATCGCACGCTTGATGAGCACCATGAAAGAGGCAGCTGCCGGCAAACTTGTACGTACAATTGCCGCGGTTCGCGACCAAAAACAAGAGCAAGCCGCGTAATTATACGTTTGGTTTTGTAGAGTTTAATTCGGGCCAAGGCCCATAATTTAGGAATCTGCGCAATGTCAGTGACTAAAGATCAAATCTTAGATGCAATCGCAGCAATGTCTGTAGTGGAAGTTGTTGAATTAGTATCTGCAATGGAAGAAAAATTCGGTGTTTCTGCTGCTGCTGCAGTAGCTGTTGCAGCTGGTCCAGCTGCCGCTGTTGAAGAACAAACTGAATTCAACGTAGTATTGGCTGCTGTTGGCGCAAACAAAGTATCTGTTATCAAAGCAGTACGTGGCGCAACAGGTTTAGGCCTGAAAGAAGCGAAAGACTTGGTTGAAAGCGCTCCAGCTGCAATCAAAGAAGGCGTTTCTAAAGCAGAAGCAGAAGCTCTCAAGAAAGATCTTGAAGAAGCTGGTGCATCTGTTGAAATCAAATAATCTGGTTAATACCAGATTAGCTGCCTGAATTTCAGGCCGGGCTGGTGATGAATTAATCACCGGCCTTTTTGCGCTGTGGGACAATGATTTCCCCACCCCTGCTGTTACCAGGTCTGGTAACATAAGCCACCGATAAGGTGGTTGGGAAAAAAATCAGCAAGCTGAGGAACCCCATGACTTACTCTTATTCTGAGAAGAAACGTATCCGTAAGGACTTCGGCAAACGTCCGGAAGTATTGGATGTGCCATACCTGTTGTCGATTCAAATCGAATCATTCAGCAAATTTATCGAGCCAGATCCTGAAGGTGGATACGGTTTAGAAGCCGCTTTCCGCTCTGTTTTTCCAATCAAAAGCTATTCAGGCAGTGCGGAATTGCAGTATGTTAGCTACCGTATCGGGGAACCTGTTTTTGACGTTAAAGAATGTCAAATCCGTGGTGTAACCTATTCGGCACCTTTACGGGTTAAGCTGCGGATGGTGCTGTTTGACAAAGAAGCGCCAGGCACAATCAAAGATATCCGTGAACAAGAAGTCTATATGGGTGAAATCCCGTTGATGACCGAAAATGGTACCTTTGTTATTAATGGTACTGAGCGCGTTATCGTTTCTCAGTTACACCGTAGTCCAGGTGTGTTCTTCGACCACGACCGTGGTAAGACGCACTCGTCTGGTAAAGTCTTATATAATGCTCGCGTGATCCCATACCGTGGTTCATGGTTAGACTTTGAATTTGACGCTAAAGATAACTTGTTCGTGCGTATCGATCGTCGCCGTAAATTACCTGCGACTATCCTATTACGTGCACTTGAACTGAGCACAGAAGAAATTCTGGCCACTTTCTTTGAAAATACCCGTTTTGATATTAAAGACGGCAAAATTCTGATGGAAGTAGTAGCCAACCGTTTACGCGGTGAAACAGCTGCATTTGATATTAAAGATAACGATGGCGAAGTGATCGTAGAACATGGTCGTCGTATTACTGCCCGTCATGTGCGTCAGCTGGAAAAAACCGGTATGACCATGATGGAAGTACCACATGAATATGTGGTAGGTCGTGTCCTAGCGAAAAATTACGCTGACCGTTCAACCGGAGAGATTATTGCCGAGGCGAACGCAGAGCTCACATTAGAGCTGTTAGCAAAACTAGCAAAAGCAGGCTACGAAAGTTTTGAAACCCTATACATCAACGATTTGGATCAGGGTTCTTATGTTTCAGAAACTATCCGTATCGATCCTAGCAGCAACCGGATGGAAGCCCTGGTAGAAATTTACCGGATGATGCGTCCTGGTGAACCGCCAACGCGCGAAGCTGCAGATACTTTATTTGAAAATTTATTTTTCTCAGAAGATCGTTACGACTTATCAACAGTCGGTCGGATGAAATTCAACCGTCGTGTTGGTTTCGAAGATGGCACAGGTACCGGTGTACTGAGCAAAGAAGATATTTTAGCGGTAATGAAAGTCTTAATCGACATCCGTAACGGTAATGGCGAAGTTGATGACATTGACCACTTAGGTAATCGTCGGATCCGTTCTGTTGGCGAAATGGCGGAAAACCAATTCCGTGTTGGTTTAGTTCGTGTTGAGCGTGCTGTGAAAGAGCGTCTGTCTTTAGGCGATCTAGATGCGGTTATGCCACAAGACTTAATTAACGCCAAGCCTATTTCTGCTGCTGTAAAAGAGTTCTTTGGTTCAAGCCAACTTTCTCAATTTATGGATCAGAACAACCCATTGTCAGAAGTGACGCACAAACGCCGTATTTCAGCACTTGGCCCCGGTGGTCTTACACGTGAACGTGCTGGTTTCGAAGTTCGTGACGTACACCCAACGCACTATGGTCGGGTATGTCCAATCGAAACGCCAGAAGGTCCAAACATCGGTTTGATTAACTCGTTATCGATTTTTGCGCAAACTAACGAATATGGTTTCTTAGAAACCCCTTACCGTCGTATTGAAAACGGTATTGTGACTGATGAAGTCGATTTCTTATCTGCAATTGAAGAAGGTAACTTTGTTATCGCTCAGGCCAACGCTGAGTTAGATGCAGACAACCGTTTAGTTGATGCTTTAGTACCGTGTCGTTTTAAAAACGAATTCACGTTAATGGCCTCAGCTGAAGTACAGTATATGGACGTGGCACCACAACAGATCGTGTCTGTTGCAGCAGCCTTAATTCCGTTCTTAGAACACGATGATGCTAACCGTGCATTGATGGGTTCGAACATGCAACGTCAAGCAGTACCTACCTTACGAGCTGATAAGCCGTTAGTAGGTACAGGTATTGAGCGCGTTGTAGCGAAAGACTCAGGTGTAACTGTGGTAGCGAAACGTGGTGGTGTAATCGATTACGTCGATGCCAGCCGTATTGTTATTAAGGTTAATGAAGATGAAATGGTTGCTGGCGAAGCCGGTATCGATATCTACAACTTAACCAAATACACGCGTTCTAACCAAAATACTTGTATTAACCAACGTCCATGCGTTAACCACGGTGAGCCAATTGAACGTGGTGATGTCTTGGCTGATGGTCCTTCTACAGATTTAGGCGAACTCGCATTAGGTCAAAACTTACGCGTGGCTTTCATGCCATGGAACGGTTACAACTTCGAAGATTCGATTTTGTTATCTGAGCGTTTAGTACAAGAAGATCGTTTAACCACTATCCATATTCAGGAATTAAGCTGTATTGCTCGTGATACTAAGCTTGGGCCTGAAGAAATCACGGGTGATATTCCTAACGTAGGCGAATCTGCGCTGTCTAAACTAGACGAAGCCGGTATAGTTTACATTGGCGCCGAAGTGAAAGGTGGTGACATTCTGGTGGGTAAAGTTACCCCGAAAGGTGAAAGCCAGCTTACACCAGAAGAAAAACTTCTTCGTGCTATTTTTGGTGAGAAAGCGTCTGACGTTAAAGATACGTCTTTACGTGTGCCAAACTCAGTGACCGGTACAGTTATTGATGTCCAAGTCTTTACTCGTGATGGCGTTGAAAAAGATAAACGTGCTCGCGAAATCGAAGAGATGGAAGTCAAACAAGCGAAGAAAGATCTAAATGAAGAGTTCCGTATTCTTGAAGCAGGTATCTTCGACCGTGCACGTAACTTGTTGGAGCAAAGTGGTTTAGATCGCGCCAAGCTGAATACGTTGAAAGGTGATGCGTTATTTAATCAAAGCCTAAGTGACGAAGATAAGCAGAACGACCTTGAGCAATTAGCAACACAATACGAAGAAATCCGTGTTGAGTACGATAAGAAGTTCGAAGCTAAGCGTCGCAAGATCGTTCAAGGTGATGATTTAGCACCAGGCGTACTGAAAATCGTTAAAGTTTACCTTGCGGTAAAACGTCGTATCCAGCCAGGTGATAAAATGGCCGGCCGTCACGGTAACAAGGGTGTAATCTCTACTATCGTGCCAGTTGAAGATATGCCATACGATGATAAAGGTCAGCCGGTTGATATCGTACTTAACCCATTGGGTGTACCTTCGCGGATGAACATCGGTCAGATCTTAGAAACGCACTTGGGCTTAGCCGCTCGTGGTATCGGTGACAAGATTGACGGCATGATCAAAGAACAGAAAGAAACGGCGGAGATCCGTGACTTCCTGAAAAAGGTTTATGCTTTAGGTGAATCACGTCAGAACGTTGATATTGAAAGCTTCACTGATGATGAAGTGCGTCGTTTGGCTCAGAACTTACGCAAAGGTCTGCCAGTCGCTACGCCAGTATTCGATGGTGCGAAAGAATCTGAAATCAAGCAATTGCTTGAGTTAGGTGACTTACCTGCCAGCGGTCAAATCGCGTTATATGATGGTCGTACCGGTAATACTTTCGAACGTAAGGTTACTGTCGGTTACATGTACATGCTGAAACTGAACCACTTGGTTGATGATAAGATGCACGCGCGTTCTACTGGCTCTTACAGCCTGGTTACTCAGCAGCCGCTGGGTGGTAAGGCACAGTTCGGTGGTCAGCGCTTCGGTGAGATGGAAGTATGGGCATTAGAAGCATATGGTGCGGCTTATACCCTACAAGAAATGCTTACCGTTAAGTCTGATGACGTCAACGGTCGTACCAAGATGTATAAAAACATCGTTGACGGCGACCACAGAATGGAACCTGGCATGCCAGAATCTTTCAACGTATTAATGAAAGAAATCCGTTCGCTCGGTATTAATATCGAATTGGAAGAGGAATAAACCGACCTTGTGTTGGGGGGCAGTCAGTAAGCTGCCCCATTCCGGTTTACCTCTTACAGGAGAGCAAAGGTGAAAGACTTATTAAAGTTTCTGAAACAACAAACTAAGACTGAAGAGTTTGATGTTATTCGTATCGGCTTATCTTCGCCAGACATGATCCGTTCATGGTCTTTTGGTGAAGTGAAAAAGCCTGAGACGATCAATTACCGTACCTTTAAACCAGAGCGTGACGGTTTATTCTGTGCCCGTATCTTTGGCCCAGTAAAAGACTACGAGTGTTTGTGTGGTAAGTACAAACGTTTGAAGCACCGCGGCGTAATCTGTGAAAAATGTGGCGTAGAAGTGACCTTAACGAAAGTACGTCGTGAGCGTATGGGTCATATCGAGTTGGCTAGCCCAACCGCGCACATTTGGTTTTTAAAGTCGCTGCCAAGCCGTATCGGTTTACTGTTAGATATGACCTTGCGTGATATCGAACGTGTATTATATTTCGAAAGCTATGTTGTTACCGAGCCGGGTATGACTTCTTTAGAGCGTCGTCAGATGTTAACTGAAGAAGAATATCTAGACGTGTTAGAAGAACATGGTGATGAGTTCGAAGCCAAGATGGGTGCAGAAGCGATTCTGGACATTCTAAAAGGTATTGAACTGCCAACTGAAATCAAGCAAATGCGTGAAGAGTTACCTACGATTAACTCTGAAACCAAGCGTAAGAAGATCAGTAAGCGTCTTAAGTTAATGGAATCATTCCACACCTCTGGCAATAAGCCTGAGTGGATGATCATGACTGTTTTACCGGTATTACCGCCAGATTTACGTCCATTAGTTCCATTGGACGGTGGCCGTTTTGCCACGTCAGATCTGAACGATTTATACCGTCGTGTCATTAACCGTAACAACCGTTTGAAGCGTTTATTAGATTTGTCTGCTCCAGATATCATCGTACGCAACGAAAAACGTATGTTACAAGAAGCGGTTGATGCGCTATTAGATAACGGCCGTCGTGGTCGTGCTATTACCGGTTCTAACAAGCGTCCATTAAAATCGTTAGCTGACATGATCAAAGGTAAGCAAGGTCGCTTCCGTCAGAACTTGTTAGGTAAGCGTGTTGACTACTCTGGTCGTTCGGTTATCACCGTAGGTCCTACACTGCGTTTACACCAGTGCGGTTTACCGAAGAAAATGGCTCTTGAGCTGTTCAAACCTTTTATTTACGGCAAGCTTGAAGCGCGTGGTTTAGCCACCACCATTAAAGCGGCTAAGAAAATGGTTGAGCGTGAAGAAGGCGCGGTATGGGATGTGTTAGACGAAGTCATTCGTGAACACCCTGTATTGTTAAACCGTGCACCTACACTGCACCGTTTAGGTATTCAAGCTTTCGAACCTGTGCTGATTGAAGGTAAAGCGATTCAACTGCACCCATTAGTGTGTGCGGCTTATAACGCCGACTTCGATGGTGACCAAATGGCGGTACACGTACCGTTAACTATCGAAGCGCAGTTAGAAGCGCGTGCGCTGATGATGTCAACGAACAACGTACTGTCACCCGCCAATGGTGAGCCAATCATCGTGCCTTCACAGGACGTTGTATTAGGTCTGTATTACATGACTCGCCAAGCGGTTAACGCGAAAGGCGAAGGCATGATGTTCAAGAGCGCGAAAGAAGCTGAAAAAGCCTTCCGTGCCGACTGTGCAAGCTTACATGCTAAAGTTAAAGTGCGTATCACTGAAGTTGAATTTGCTGAAGATGGTAGCCGTACTGAAACAACTGAAGTGAAAGATACAACAGTTGGTCGTGCTATTCTGTATTCAATCCTGCCAGAAGGTATGAGTTTTGAATCAGTTAACCAAGCCATGGGCAAGAAACAAATTTCTCGCTTATTAAATGGTGCTTATCGCCGTATCGGTTTGAAGAAAACCGTTATTTTGGCTGACCAAATCATGTATACCGGTTTCCATTATGCGATGTTATCAGGTGTTTCTGTTGGTATTGATGACATGGTCATCCCTGACTCGAAAACTAAGATCATCGATGATGCTGAAAATGAAGTAGCCGAAATTCAAGACCAGTTCCAACAAGGTTTGGTAACTGCCGGTGAAAAATACAACAAAGTTATCGATATTTGGTCAAATGCCAACGAAAGCTTATCTAAAGCGATGATGGACAACCTCTCGAAAGAGAATGTGGTTGACCGTGATGGTAATACTGTTGAGCAACAATCATTTAACTCTGTTTATATGATGGCTGACTCAGGCGCTCGGGGTTCTCCGGCGCAGATCCGTCAGTTAGCCGCAATGCGTGGTCTGATGGCAAAACCAGATGGTTCAATCATCGAAACGCCCATTACCGCAAACTTCCGCGAAGGTCTGAGTGTATTACAGTACTTCATTTCAACGCACGGTGCGCGTAAAGGTCTTGCCGATACTGCATTGAAGACAGCTAACTCGGGTTACTTGACGCGTCGTTTAGTCGACGTAGCACAAGATTTAGTGGTGACTGAGCAAGACTGTGGTTCAGAGCAAGGTATTATCATGAAGCCGCTGATTGAAGGTGGTGACGTGGTTGAAGGTCTGCGTGAGCGAGTACTAGGTCGTGTGGTTATCGGTGATATTTTATCGCCAACTACCGAAGAAGTGCTTGTTGCTGACGGCACCATGCTTGACGAACAACTGTGTGACATCATTGAACAGAACTCGATCGATGAAGTGCATGTGCGTTCAGTAATTACCTGTCAAACTGACTTTGGTGTGTGTGCTAAGTGTTATGGTCGCGACCTGGCACGTGGTCACTTAATCAATGCTGGTGAAGCCGTGGGTGTTATTGCCGCGCAATCAATCGGTGAGCCTGGTACACAGTTAACCATGCGTACATTCCACATCGGTGGTGCTGCATCGCGTTCTTCTGCTGAAAACAGCGTACAGGTTAAAAATGCCGGTATGCTTAAATTGCATAATGCGAAGTTTGTACGTAACGCGGATAACAAGATTGTTATTACCTCTCGTTCAGCTGAAGTGACCGTATTTGATGACTTAGGCCGCGAGAAAGAGCGTTATAAACTGCCATACGGTTCGATCATGGCTACTGACGACAACGCGAAAATCGTTGCCGGTCAGGTTGTAGCGAACTGGGATCCGCATTCACACCCAATCATTCTTGAGCGTGGCGCTAAGGTTTCTTTCAGTGATGTTGATGATACCAACACTGAAGTACAACAAGACGAGTTAACCGGTTTAACCCGTACGGTTGTTAAAGATTTAGCTAAAGCCAATGCGAAAGAGCCAAAACTGATCTTGGCAACAGATGATGGTGGTTTACAAGAAATTCGTTTACCAAGCTTTACGACTATTGAAGTCACCGACGGTGACACAGTAGTAACGGGTACCGTGTTAGCACGTATTCCGCAAGAAAGCTCGAAGACACGTGACATCACCGGTGGTCTGCCTCGCGTAGCTGATTTATTTGAAGCACGTAAGCCGAAAGATCCAGCTATTTTAGCTGAAATCTCAGGTGTGATTAGCTTCGGTAAAGAAACTAAAGGCAAACGTCGCCTGATCATTACCCCTGATCAGGGTGATGCACATGAAGAAATGATTCAGAAGTGGCGCCAAGTTAATGTGTTCGAAGGTGAGCGCATTGAGAAAGGTGAAGTGATTTCAGAAGGCCCTGAATCAGCTCACGATATCCTGCGTTTACGTGGTATTCACCAGGTTGCCAGCTATATCGTTAACGAAGTTCAGGATGTATATCGCTTACAGGGCGTTAAAATCAACGATAAGCACATTGAAACGATTATTCGTCAAATGTTGCGTAAGTGCATTATTACCAACCCTGGTAATAGCGAGTTCTTGGAAGGTGAACAAGCAGAAGTGGCGCGCGTTAATATCGCAAACCGTGATCTGGAAGCCGCGGGCAAAATGCCAGCACAGTATGAACGTTCATTACTGGGTATCACCAAAGCGTCTCTGTCGACTGACTCGTTCATTTCGGCCGCGTCGTTCCAAGAAACGACCCGTGTTCTCACCGAAGCTGCTGTTGCAGGTAAGATTGATGAATTACGTGGTTTGAAAGAGAACGTTATTGTTGGCCGTTTGATCCCAGCCGGTACTGGTTTTGCTTATCACCAGAATCGCGCTCGTCAACGTGCTGGCAACAATGAAGTTGTTGAACCGACAAGAAGTGCAGAGTCTGCCGAACAGGCCTTGACCGATGCATTAAACATGAACTTATCGGGCAACGACGAGTAAACAAGCAAGATGCCGTTTGCCGGTGATTAAAATGCCGGCAAATTGCATTGTAACTTGACAGGTCAAAGCTTGACCATTAGAATTCCGCGACCCTAATTTCGGGGGCGGAATTTTCACGTTTATTGGGTATTTATTAACCAGGAGTATTTAATGGCAACAATCAACCAGCTAGTGCGTAAGCCGCGCAGCCAGAAGGTAGCCAAGAGCACCGTTCCGGCGCTTGAAGCTTGCCCGCAGAAGCGTGGTGTTTGTACCCGTGTATACACCACTACACCTAAGAAGCCTAACTCAGCATTACGTAAAGTATGCCGTGTTCGTTTAACTAACGGATTCGAAGTGTCTTCTTATATTGGTGGTGAAGGCCACAACCTGCAGGAACACAGCGTAGTGCTGATCCGCGGTGGCCGGGTAAAAGACCTTCCAGGTGTGCGTTACCACACCGTACGTGGCACATTAGATTGTGCAGGCGTAAAAGATCGTAGACAAGGCCGTTCTAAATACGGCGCCAAGCGGCCTAAGAAATAACGGTACTCCGTTAGTAAGGCCAAACTAAACAACTTTTTTTCTTTAATGTATTAAAAGTTTTGGAATCACCTGAAGCAATCGGAGTTTCGAATGCCTAGAAGACGCGTCATAGGTCAACGTAAAATCCTTCCAGATCCTAAGTTCGGAAGTGAATTGTTGGCAAAATTTGTAAACGTCGTAATGGTCGACGGTAAAAAATCTACAGCCGAATCAATTGTATACGGCGGACTTGAAATTGCAGCTGCAAAGTCTAAAAAAGAACACATCGATTTATTCGAAGTGGCTTTAGACAACATTCGTCCTACAGTCGAAGTTAAATCACGTCGTGTTGGTGGTTCTACCTACCAAGTGCCGTGTGAAGTTCGTCAAGTACGTCGTAACGCTTTAGCTATGCGTTGGTTAGTGGAAGCTGCCCGTAAACGTGGTGAAAAGTCTATGGCTCAGCGTCTTGCTGGTGAGATGCTTGATGCAATCGAAAATAAAGGTTCTGCGGTTAAGAAACGTGAAGACGTGCACCGTATGGCCGAAGCGAATAAAGCGTTCGCACACTTCCGCTGGTAAGAATTTCTTAACTAAGAGGAATGTAGAGTGGCACGTACAACTCCAATAGAACGTTACCGTAACATTGGTATCTGTGCTCACGTTGATGCCGGCAAAACTACGACATCTGAGCGGATCCTGTTTTATACAGGCCGCTCTCACAAAATTGGTGAAGTTCATGATGGCGCAGCCACTATGGATTGGATGGAGCAGGAGCAGGAACGCGGTATTACTATTACTTCTGCGGCTACCACGACCTTTTGGTCTGGTATGCAGCAGCAGTTTGATATGCACCGTATTAACTTGATTGATACCCCAGGTCACGTAGATTTCACTATCGAAGTAGAGCGTTCTTTGCGCGTGCTAGATGGTGCCGTCGTCGTATTGTGCGGGTCATCAGGTGTGCAGCCTCAAACTGAAACAGTGTGGCGTCAAGCAAATAAGTACGAAGTTCCTAGAATGATCTTCGTGAATAAAATGGATCGTACCGGTGCGAACTTCCTGCGGGTTGTAAAGCAAGCGAACGACCGTCTAAATTCACGTTGCGTACCTATTCAGTTGCCAATCGGAGCAGAAGATAACTTCAGAGGCGTAGTTGATCTCGTCAAAATGAAGGCTATTAACTGGAACGAAGAAGATCAGGGTATGACCTTCACTTATGAAGAGATCCCAGCAGAGATGTTGGAAGAATGTCATGAGTGGCGTCAAAACCTGATGGAAGCAGCGGCTGATGCTAACGAATCCATGATGGAACGCTATCTGGAAGGTGAAGAATTCACTGAAGATGAGTTGCGTCAAGCATTACGTGATTTAACGTTACGTAATGAAATAGTGCTAGTGCAAGTGGGTTCTGCCTTTAAGAATAAAGGCGTGCAGGCCATGTTGGATAACGTTATTTACTATCTGCCTTCACCGACAGAAGTAAAAGCGATCAACGGTATTCTGCCTGATGAAACTGAAGGCTTCCGTAAATCGGCTGATTCGGAACCTTTTGCGGCGCTAGCATTCAAAATTGCTACAGATCCGTTTGTTGGTACCCTTACTTTTTTCCGTGTTTACTCAGGTATTGTTGAGTCAGGCTCAGCAGTATACAACTCAGTAAAAATGAAGAAAGAGCGTATTGGCCGCATCGTACAGATGCATGCTAACGCGCGCGAGGAAATCAAGGCTGTTTGCGCCGGCGATATTGCTGCTGCGATTGGGCTTAAAGATACCACAACGGGCGATACCTTATGTGATATGGATCATCCGATTATTTTGGAACGCATGGTGTTTCCTGAGCCGGTTATTTCTGTTGCTGTTGAGCCTAGAACACAGGCTGATCAGGAAAAGATGGGAATAGCGTTAAGCAAGCTGGCAGCAGAAGATCCGTCATTCCGAGTACATACTGACGAAGAAACCGCACAGACCATTATTTCTGGTATGGGCGAATTGCACCTCGACATCATTGTTGATCGCATGCGTCGTGAATTTAAGGTCGAGGCCAATGTGGGTAAACCACAGGTGTCTTACCGTGAAACATTGCGTGGCAAAACAGAAGTTGAAGGTAAGTTTGTACGTCAGTCAGGCGGTCGTGGCCAATTTGGTCATTGCTGGTTGCGGATTGAGCCGTTACCTGAGGGTGAAGGTTATAAGTTCGAGAACGCAGTAATTGGCGGGGCGATTCCAAAAGAATTTATCCCTGCTATTGATAAGGGCGTTCAGGAACAAATGAAAAACGGTGTATTAGCGGGTTATCCGGTAATCGACGTGAAAGTTACTGTATTCGATGGTTCCTACCACGATGTTGACTCGAACGAAATGGCGTTCAAAATCGCTGCGTCTATGGGCTTCAAAAAAGGAGCTCTACAGGCTAAGCCGGTTGTCCTCGAGCCTATTATGAAGGTTGAGGTAGTTACGCCAGATGACTTCATGGGTGATATCGTTGGTGATTTAAACCGTCGTCGCGGTATCATCAACGGTATGGAAGATGCGCCTGGCGGGATTAAGATAATCGACGCCAATGTACCGTTATCTGAAATGTTTGGCTATGCAACTAATATGCGTTCTTTGAGTCAGGGCCGTGCCTCTTACTCTATGGAACCGCTGAATTATCAGGAAGCACCAAGCAATGTTACTGAAGCAATTATTGCTTCTCGTAGAGCTTACGATTAACGATTAAACAGTCCCGATTTAACGGGTCTTAAATTTGACTAAGAAGGGTCTATAAATGGCTAAGGCTAAATTTGAACGCGTAAAACCGCACGTAAACGTAGGTACTATCGGCCACGTTGACCACGGTAAAACTACTCTGACAGCTGCTATCACTAACGTATTAGCAAAGACATACGGCGGTCAGGCATTTGCTTTCGATCAAATCGATAAAGCACCAGAAGAAAAAGCTCGTGGTATCACTATCAACACGTCACACGTTGAATACGATACACCAACACGTCACTATGCACACGTAGACTGTCCAGGTCACGCTGACTATGTTAAGAACATGATCACTGGTGCGGCACAGATGGACGGTGCTATTCTGGTAGTAGCGGCGACTGACGGCCCAATGCCACAAACGCGTGAGCACATCCTGTTATCACGTCAGGTTGGTGTACCTTACATCATCGTGTTCATGAACAAGTGTGACATGGTAGATGACGAAGAGTTATTAGAATTAGTAGAAATGGAAGTGCGTGAGCTTCTTTCAGACTACGACTTCCCAGGTGATGACTTACCGGTAATCCGTGGTTCAGCCTTAAAAGGTCTGGAAGGCGAAGCTGAGTGGGAAAAGAAAATCCTGGAATTAGGCGAAGCGTTAGATACGTATATCCCTGAGCCAGTACGTGCGATTGATAAGCCATTCATCATGCCAATCGAAGACGTATTCTCAATTGCTGGTCGTGGTACTGTAGTAACAGGCCGTGTAGAGCAAGGTATCATCAAAGTGGGTGAGACAGTAGAAATCGTTGGTATCAAAGACACTGTAGCGACTACTTGTACTGGTGTAGAAATGTTCCGTAAGCTGTTAGACGAAGGTCGTGCAGGCGAGAACATCGGTGCTTTATTACGTGGTACTAAGCGTGAAGACGTAGAACGTGGTCAAGTATTAGCGAAGCCAGGTTCAATCAAGCCACACACTAAGTTCGAAGGCGAAGTGTACGTATTGTCAAAAGAAGAAGGTGGTCGTCACACGCCATTCTTCAAAGGCTACCGTCCACAGTTCTACTTCCGTACAACAGACGTAACGGGTGCAGTAGAATTACCAGAAGGCGTAGAAATGGTCATGCCAGGCGACAACTTGAAGTTTGTTGTTGAGCTGATTTGCCCAATCGCGATGGACGAAGGTTTACGCTTCGCTATCCGTGAAGGCGGCCGCACAGTAGGTGCTGGCGTAGTATCAAAAATCATTGCTTAATCAGCACTGATGTAAAGAAGGCCCTACGGGGCCTTTTTTTATGCTTAAAATATATGCAAAGGCAGCAATTCAAACACTTGTTTGAAAATCTCGGCTGTGCGATGATAGAGGTCATTTTCAGTAGTTGAGGTGATCGTATGAGTCAGTATCAAGCCCCTGTAGACGACATAAGTTTTAATCTGTTCGACGTTTGGCAATTAGACCAGTACTGGCAGCAGCAACCTCAATTACAAGAGTTAATAGAAGCCGATACAGCAAAAGCCATTTTAGAAGAGGCCGCAAAAATTTGTGAGCAGCAACTTGCTCCCTATAGCCAAATAGCAGATGCGGTAGGTGCACAACTCGCCGATGGTAAAGTCAGTTTGCCCGAGCATTATTACACGGCTTATCAAAGTTTATCCGAGGGTGGCTGGACTGGCCTCAGTGGTGATGCCGAATTTGGTGGAATGGGCATGCCAAAATCGCTTTCTATGATGGTTGATGAAATGCTCTGTAGTGCGGATATCGCTTTTTCGTTATATCCAGGTTTAACCGCCGGCGCCTGCGTTACCCTGTTACAGCATGCCGATGAGCAAATGAAAGCCTGTTACTTACCAAAATTATACAGCGGTGAATGGTCTGGCACGATGTGTTTAACCGAGGCTCATGCGGGTTCAGATTTGGGCATTATGCGTACAGCAGCAAAACCCGATACAGATGGCAGTTACTTAATCTCGGGTAGCAAAATTTTTATCACTGCTGGTGAGCATGATCTGACATCAAATATCGTTCATTTAGTGTTAGCTAAGTTGCCAGATGCACCTGCCGGAAGCCGAGGCATTTCTTTATTTCTAGTACCAAAATTTCTTGTGACAGAAAACGGTGACTTAGCAGAGCGTAATGCCGTCAATGTTGGCTCTATCGAACATAAGATGGGTATTAATGGTTCGGCTACTTGTGTGCTTAACTTTGATGGTGCGCGCGGTTATTTAATCGGCGAGCCGCATCGTGGTCTAGCTTGTATGTTTACCATGATGAATTACGAGCGTTTGTCGATGGGCAGCCAAGGACTAGGTGCTGCCGAGCGGGCATATCAAAATGCGTTAGCTTATGCCAAAGATCGCTTACAAGGAAGAACCGGTAAAACGGATCCTAATAAAGCGGATGCCATTTTGGGTCATGCTGATGTTAGGCGAATGCTACTTAACATTAAAGCAATGAATGAGGCCGGTCGAACTTTCGCTACTTGGGTGGCCAATTTACTGGATCGAGCAAAATACGACGACTGTGCGCAATCAGCACAACGAGCAAATTTACTGACACCGATCACCAAAGCCTTTATGACCGATCGAGGGTTAGATGCGTGTATTACGGCCCAGCAAGTATTCGGTGGTCATGGCTATGTAAAAGAGTGGGGCATGGAGCAGTTAGTGCGAGATGTACGAATTGCCCAGATCTATGAAGGAACCAATGGTATTCAAGCGGCTGACTTTATGTTGCGAAAAGTCGCATCAGATCAAGCAGCCGTGTTACTTGCCCTATTAAATGATATTCAACTTGAGCTTCAAGCTCATCCAACGTCGATAAGTCATATTGTCGAAAAGCGCATAGCGCAATTAATAGACGTCAGTCATTCATTATTGGTGCAAGAACACAATGTGCTCAGTATGAATGCTTGCGATTACTTAGATGCTGTGGGCTATGTCCTCTATGCTTATATGTGGCAAAGAAATCTTATGGCGTTAAATCCTGCTAAACACAGTGCTGATTTCATGGCTGCTAAAACTCAAACAGCCATGTGGTATACACAAAAAGTGTTGCCAAAGGTTGATGGTTTATTTAGCAGTTTGCAAAGCGATGGCTCAGCGATGTTTGCGCTTACTGAAGATCAGTTTTAACGCGTGGCTTGCTGTTAAGCCTCAAGGTAGACGTTGCAACAAAGCACAATTGGCGTCTGCTTTGAGGTTGGCTGTTGGAATAATAAACAGCACTTGCATTATCAATTGTTCTGTATATAATATGCGGCCAGTCGATTCATATCTGGCTGATACAAGCTACATTGCAACCTCTAAAGAGAGTATTGCGTAGCTTGTACTATAAGCCCCCGATTGGGGGGTAACTGGTAACTTGGTGCATAAGCAATCCCATTATGGGCATTTGTTTATGTTTATTTTTGCTCTTTTTGCTCTTTGAGGCTTTGATACATGAGTAATCAAAGGATTCGCATCCGTCTGAAAGCGTTCGATCACCGTTTGATCGATCAGTCAACTATGGAAATCGTTGACACAGCAAAACGTACCGGCGCACAGGTTCGTGGTCCAATTCCACTACCCACTCGTCAGGAACGTTTCACTGTTCTGATTTCTCCTCACGTCAATAAAGATGCGCGTGACCAGTACGAAATCCGTACGCACAAGCGTTTAATCGACATCGTGGAACCAACTGAAAAAACAGTTGATGCGCTGATGCGTTTAGATCTGCCTGCTGGCGTTGACGTTCAAATCAGCCTGGGCTAATCAGACAGGTTTTTAGAGAGGTTTAGGAAATGGCTATCGGTCTAATCGGTCGTAAAGTGGGCATGACACGCATCTTCACTGAAGATGGTGTATCTATCCCAGTAACCGTAATCGAAGCAACACCAAACCGCGTTACTGCTGTTAAAACGCAAGACGTTGAAGGCTATAGCGCGTTGCAAGTGACTACTGGTACTGTTAAGGCAAGCCGCCTGAGCAAGCCAGAAGCAGGTCATTTTGCAAAAGTGGGTGTAGAAGCGGGTCGTGGTCTGTGGGAATTCCGCCTACAAGACAACGAAGGCGCCGACATCACTGTTGGTAGCGAGATTACTGTTGATATTTTCGCAGATACAAAGAAAGTTGATGTCGCTGGCACATCAAAAGGTAAGGGTTTCCAAGGTGCTGTTAAGCGCTGGAATTTCCGTACTCAGGATGCTACTCACGGTAACTCTTTATCACACCGTGCACCGGGTTCAATTGGTCAAAACCAATCACCAGGTAAAGTATTCAAAGGTAAGAAAATGGCTGGCCACATGGGCGCTGAACGGGTAACTGTACAGTCTCTTGAAGTGGTTCGTGTTGATGCGGAACGTAACATTCTGTTAGTAAAAGGCGCAGTGCCTGGTGCTATCGGCGGTGACGTTATCGTTAAACCAGCTGTTAAAAGCTAACGTCTAGGAGATAAGTGATGGAATTAGCATTACGAGACGCTCAAGGCGCTCTTGAAGTTTCCGAAGCTACCTTTGGACGTGAGTTTAACGAAGCTCTGGTACATCAGGTAGTAGTTGCTTTTGCAGCTGGTGCCCGTCAGGGTACTCGTGCTCAATTGACACGTTCAGAAGTACGTGGTGGCGGCAAGAAGCCATGGCGTCAAAAAGGTACTGGCCGCGCGCGTGCTGGTACAATCCGCAGTCCAATTTGGCGTGGCGGTGGTGTGACTTTTGCGGCTAAGCCACAAGATCACAGCCAAAAAGTTAACCGTAAAATGTATCGCGGTGCAATTCAAAGCATTCTGTCTGAATTAGTTCGTCAGGAACGCTTAATTGTTGTTGAGAGTTTTGGCGTTGATTCACCAAAGACAAAAGACTTGACTGCAAAGCTGAAAGCGATGGATTTAAAAGACGTTCTGATCGTAACTAACGAAGTAGACGAGAACTTGTTCTTATCTGCACGCAACTTATACAAAGTTGACGTTCGTGACGTACACGGTATCGACCCGGTCAGCTTAATCGCATTCGACAAAGTGTTAATGACTGCTGCTGCAGTTAAACAACTTGAGGAGCTTTTAGCATGATCCGCGAAGAACGTTTACTAAAAGTGATTCTGGCTCCGCACGTTTCTGAAAAGAGTACTACTGCGGCAGAAAAACACAACACTATCGTTTTTAAAGTAGCCACTACTTCTACAAAAGCTGATATTAAAGCTGCTGTAGAAAAACTGTTTGAAACAGAAGTAGTAGGTGTTCGTACTGTTAACGTTAAGGGTAAGGCCAAGCGCACTGGTGCGCGTATGGGCAAACGTAGCGATTGGAAAAAAGCTTACGTTACTCTTAAAGAAGGCAGCGAAATCGATTTTGTTGGCGGCGCTGAGTAAGAAGAGGAGTTAGGAAATGGCACTTGTAAAGTGTAAACCTACGTCACCAGGTCGTCGCCACGTTTTAAAAGTGGTTAACCCTGACCTGCACAAAGGCAAGCCTTACGCGCCTTTGTTAGAGAAGAAAGTTAAGACGGGTGGTCGTAACAGCAACGGTCGTATCACTACTCGCCATATCGGTGGTGGTCATAAGCAACACTATCGTGTTGTTGATTTTAAACGCATGAAAGACGGTATTCCGGGCAAAGTAGAGCGTTTAGAATACGATCCAAACCGTACTGCAAACATCGCATTAGTGTTGTATGCAGACGGCGAACGTCGTTACATTCTTGCCCCTAAAGGCATGAAAGCGGGTGACGCAGTTATCTCTGGTGTTGATGCACCAATAAAAGCAGGTAACACGCTGCCACTGCGCAACATCCCAGTTGGTCAAGTAGTACACAACATCGAAATGAAACCAGGTAAAGGCGGTCAGTTGGCTCGTTCAGCAGGCGCATTCGTTCAGATCCTGGCTCGTGATGGTGAGTATGTTACCCTGCGTCTGCGTAGCGGCGAAGTACGTAAAGTATTAGCAGATTGTCGCGCGACTATCGGTGAGATCGGTAATGCTGAGCACATGTTACGTCAATACGGTAAAGCTGGTGCAATGCGCTGGCGCGGTATCCGCCCAACCGTACGTGGTGTAGTAATGAACCCAGTCGATCACCCACACGGTGGTGGTGAAGGTAAAACCTCAGGTGGTCGTCATCCAGTGACTCCATGGGGCGTACCGACTAAAGGTTACAAGACTCGTTCAAACAAGCGTACTGATAAACTTATCGTACGTCGTCGTGATAAATAATTTGTGAGGAATTGCCATGCCACGTTCTCTCAAGAAAGGTCCATTTATTGACCTTCACTTGCTGAAGAAGGTAGAGAAAGCGTTGGAAAGCGGAGACAAGAAGCCTATAAAGACTTGGAGCCGTCGTTCAATGATCATACCTGATATGATCGGTTTGACCATCGCTGTCCATAATGGTCGTCAACATGTACCAGTATTTGTCTCAGAAGAGATGATCGGTCACAAGTTAGGTGAATTTGCACCTACTCGTACCTATCGTGGTCATGCAGCCGACAAAAAGGCCAAGAAGCGCTAAGGGGTAAATGATGCAAGCATTAGCTAAACACAAATTTGCCCGTTCTTCTGCTCAAAAAACGCGTTTGGTCGCTGACCAAGTACGTGGATTGTCAGTTGAGAAGGCGTTGAATGTACTAACTTACAGCCCGAAGAAAGCTGCTGAGTTAGTCAAAAAGGTACTTTTATCAGCCATTGCCAACGCTGAGCACAATGAAGGCGCGGACATCGATACACTGAAAGTGAAGACCATCTTCGTTGATGAAGGTCCATCTATGAAGCGTATCAAACCACGCGCTAAAGGTCGTGCTGATCGTATCGTCAAGCGTACCAGCCACATCACTGTGGTCGTAGCTGATAACTAGGAGATAGAAATGGGACAGAAAGTACATCCTAATGGTATTCGCCTAGGTATCACTAAGCCATGGAGCTCTACCTGGTTCGCGAATACAAAAGATTTCCCGGATTTCCTGAACGGTGACTATAAAGTTCGTCAGTACCTGACAAAAGAACTGAAAGCAGCCTCAGTAAGCCGGATCGATATTGAACGCCCTGCGAAAAGCATCCGTGTGACTATTCACACTGCGCGTCCAGGCGTGATTATCGGTAAAAAAGGTGAAGACGTTGAGAAGATCCGTAAGCAAGTTGCTGCCATTGCTGGCGTGCCTGCTCAGATCAATATCTCTGAGATCCGTAAGCCAGAGCTAGATGCGAAATTAGTTGCTGATTCTATCAGTAGCCAGTTAGAGCGTCGTGTTATGTTCCGTCGTGCTATGAAGCGTGCGGTACAAAATGCTATGCGTATTGGTGCTAAAGGTATCAAGGTTCAAGTTAGCGGCCGTTTAGGCGGTGCTGAGATTGCTCGTGACGAGTGGTATCGTGAAGGTCGTGTACCTCTCCATACTCTTCGTGCAGACATTGACTACAATACTTCTGAAGCACTGACTACTTACGGTATCATTGGTGTCAAAGTGTGGATTTTCAAAGGCGAGATCCTAGGTGCTCTGCCTCTGCAAAATAACGCCAACAACGCCAACAATAACAACCAGCCTAAAGCGCCGAAAAAACCGGCTCGTAAGGCTAAGTAGGGGTATTGAGCGATGTTGCAACCAAAACGTACAAAATTTCGTAAAGTGCACAAAGGCCGTAACCGTGGTTTATCACAAGTTGGTGATAAAGTAAGTTTCGGTACATACGCACTGAAATCTGTAGAACGTGGTCAAATGACTTCACGTCAAATCGAATCTGCACGTCGTGCTATGACGCGGGCTGTTAAACGTGTTGGTAAAATCTGGATCCGTGTGTTCCCAGATAAGCCAATCACAGCTAAGCCGTTAGAAGTACGTATGGGTAGTGGTAAAGGTGCTGTTGAGTACTGGGTATGTCAGATTAAACCTGGCAAAGTTCTGTATGAAATGGACGGTGTGTCTGAAGAACTTGCGCGTCATGCTTTTGCATTGGCTGCTGCTAAGCTTCCATTCAAGACCACCTTCGTAACGCGGACGGTAATGTGATGAAAGCCAGCGAATTGAAAACAAAAAGTGTTGAAGAGTTAAATGCTGAATTATTAGGTCTGTTACGTGAGCAGTTCAACATGCGCATGCAAGCAGCTACTGGTCAGTTAGCTCAGACACACTTATTGAAGCAGGTGCGTCGTGATATCGCGCGCGTTAAGACTATCTTAACCGAGAAGGCAGGTGCGTAATGACTGAAACTAATACCCGTACACTGCAAGGTAAAGTAATCAGCGACAAGATGGATAAATCTATCACTGTTGCGATTGAACGTCAGGTGAAACACCCAATTTATGGTAAATTCATCAAGCGTACTACCAAACTGCACGTGCATGACGAAACTAATCAGTGTAAAGAAGGCGACGTAGTCACTATTCGTGAATGCCGTCCTTTGTCTAAGACTAAGTCTTGGACCCTGGTAGCTATCGTTGAATCTGCTTCTTAATAATTAAGAAGAAGAATAAAACGGCTCCTGTTGGAGCCGTTTTTGTTTGTAGCAACAGATCGTGTGAGTGGCGGTGCGTGTCTAGGCATACACCGAATTGTTTTTATTTTAAACTACCACTTTGCCATAACTGCTGTTATAATCACGCGCCCTTCCTCTGGGGAGGGGTTTTATTATCGTAAGCAGCGTAACCTGAGAAGGTTACATAGTAGAATAGCGGAGCACTAAGATGATCCAGATGCAATCTATGCTGGAAGTCGCAGACAACAGCGGCGCGCGCAGCGTAATGTGTATTAAGGTCTTAGGTGGTTCGCATCGCCGTTATGCTGCAATTGGTGACATCATCAAAGTTACTGTTAAGGAAGCAATTCCTCGCGGTAAAGTTAAAAAAGGTGATGTTCTGAATGCAGTGGTGGTGCGTACAGCTAAAGGCGTACGTCGTCAGGACGGGTCATTAATCCGTTTTGATCGCAATGCAGCGGTGTTATTAAACACTAAGCTGGAACCGATCGGTACCCGTATTTTCGGGCCTGTTACACGTGAACTTCGTGGCGATAAGTTTATGAAGATCGTGTCTCTGGCACCAGAAGTACTGTAAGGAGTCACCATGGCTAGCAAAATCCGTCGTGATGACGAGGTTATTGTTCTTACTGGTAAGGACAAGGGTAAACAAGGCAAAGTCACTAAAGTATTAGTTGGCGACAACCGTGTTTATGTTTCAGGCGTTAATCTGGTTAAGAAACACCAGAAGCCGGTTCCAGCTGTTAATCAGCCTGGCGGCATCGTCGAGAAAGAAGCCTCGATTCATGTTTCAAACGTAGCGATTGTTAACCCTAAAACGGGTAAAGCAGATCGTGTAGGTTTCCGTTTTGAAGATGGCAAGAAAGTGCGTTTCTTCAAATCGAATAACGAAGTAATTTAATGCTATTGGAGTAATACGATGGCGAAACTGCATGAAATTTATAAAGACACCGTAGTCCCAGAACTGTTCAAACAGTTTGGCTACTCCAGCGTCATGCAAGTCCCTCGGATTGTTAAAATCACACTCAATATGGGTGTGGGTGAAGCCGTAGCTGACAAAAAGATCCTTGATAACGCTGTAGCAGATTTAACTGCTATTGCTGGCCAGAAACCTCTGGTAACTAAGGCTCGTAAGTCAGTCGCTGGTTTCAAAATCCGTGAAGGCTACCCTATTGGCGCGAAAGTAACCCTGCGCGGCGAGCGTATGTGGGATTTCTTAGAACGTTTAGTTTCTATTGCTATCCCGCGTATCCGTGATTTCCGTGGTGTAAACCCGAAATCATTCGACGGTCGTGGTAATTACAGCATGGGTGTTCGTGAGCAAATCATTTTCCCTGAAATCGATTACGATAAAGTTGATGCAATCCGTGGTTTAGATATCACGATTACGACAACTGCTCGTACTGATGACGAAGGACGTGCTTTACTTGCGGCGTTTAACTTCCCGTTCAAGAAATAAGGTGTAGGGTCATGGCAAAACAATCAATGAAAGCACGTGAAGCAAAGCGTGCACAACTGGTAGCCAAATTCGCTGCAAAACGTTTTGAACTTAAAGATCTGATTGCTAACACTTCAACTTCTGATGAAGATCGTTGGGCAGCGGTTCTTAAGTTACAAACGTTACCGCGTGATTCAAGCCCTGCACGTCAACGTAATCGTTGTCGTGTGACAGGTCGTCCACATGGTTATCTGCGTAAGTTCGGTATGAGCCGGATCAAAGTTCGCGAAGCGGCGATGCGCGGTGAAATTCCTGGCCTTCGTAAGGCTAGCTGGTAAGAATCACGGGAGTAACGAGCTATGAGTTTGCAAGATCCAGTAGCGGATATGTTTACTCGCATCCGTAACGGCCAGTCGGCCAATAAAGTTGCGGTTAAAATGCCTTCTTCTAAATTGAAGATTGCAATTGCGAAAGTTTTAAAAGACGAAGGTTACATCGGCGATTTCGCTGTGTCTGGTGATGTAAAACCAGAACTGGAAGTTACTTTAAAGTATTTCCAGGGCAAATCAGTTATTGAGACTATCGATCGTGTTAGTCGTCCAAGTTTGCGTATCTATAAGAAAAGCAACGAATTACCTAAGGTAATGGGCGGTTTAGGTGTGGCCATCGTGTCAACATCTAAAGGACTAATGACTGACCGTGCTGCGCGCAAGGTTGGTATCGGTGGCGAAATCATCGGCTACGTAGCGTAACGGAGGGGTTAATTTATGTCTCGTGTTGCTAAAGCCCCCGTCACTCTACCTGCAGGCGTTACTGTAACGCAAACAGGTCAAGTTGTGGCGCTTAAGGGCAAAAACGGCGAGTTAACACTGAATGTTAACCCTGCGGTTGAAATCGTTGTTGATGGCAATGTACTGCGTACAGAACCTCGTCAAGGTTTCGAAAACGCTGACGCACAAGCAGGTACTGCTCGCGCATTATTGAACAACATGGTTACTGGTGTAAGCGAAGGCTTCAGCCAGAAACTTGAATTAGTCGGTGTTGGTTACCGTGCAAAAGCTGAAGGTAAGGTTCTAAACCTAAGCCTGGGCTTTTCTCACCCGGTCGTTTTCGAGGTACCAGCTGGTATCACTATCGAAACACCAACACAAACTGAAGTTTGGGTCAAAGGTGCTGACAAGCAATTAGTTGGACAGGTATCTGCCAACATTCGTGCATACCGTAAACCAGAGCCTTACAAAGGCAAAGGTGTTCGTTATGCGAATGAAAACGTGCGTCGTAAAGAAGCTAAGAAAAAGTAAGGTAGGACGATGGATAAGAAACTTGCTCGTCTGCGTCGTGCCAAACGCACTCGCAGAAACATTATCGAACAAGGTGCGAATCGCCTGGTAGTACACCGTACTCCACGTCACATCTATGCTCAGCTGATTGCGCCAAATGCTGAAGTGATTGCTGCAGCTTCTACTTTAGAAGCTTCAATTAAAGAATCACTTTCGTACTCTGGTAACGTAGATGCTGCCAAAGCTGTAGGTAAAGCGATCGCCGAACGTGCAGTGGCTAAAGGCGTAACTGCATGTGCTTTTGACCGTAGCGGCTTCCAGTATCATGGTCGCGTGCAGGCGTTAGCAGACGCGGCGCGTGAAGCCGGTCTTCAGTTCTAGGAGTAGCTAATGGCTAACGAAGATTCTAAACAACAATCTGATTTACAAGAAAAGCTTGTTGCCGTTAACCGCGTGTCCAAAGTGGTAAAAGGTGGTCGTATTTTCAGCTTTACTGCATTGACAGTAGTTGGTGACGGCAACGGTCGCGTTGGTTTCGGTTATGGTAAAGCACGTGAAGTTCCAGCTGCTATTCAAAAAGCAATGGAAAAGGCACGTCGTAACATGACACAGGTTGAATTAAATGGTAACACTTTGCATCACCCAACACGTGGTGTGCATTCTGGTTCGAATGTTTACATGCAGCCTGCTGCAGAAGGTACTGGTCTAATCGCCGGCGGTGCAATGCGCGCCGTGTTGGAAGTAGCGGGTATCCAAAACATTCTTTCTAAGTGTTATGGTTCAACTAACCCAATTAACGTAGTTCGCGCTACCATTAACGCCCTGTCTTCAGTGAAGTCACCGGCACAAGTGGCAGCAAAACGCGGTTTACGCGTTGACGATATTCTGGGGTAATTTGCCATGACGAAGAAAACAGTTAAAGTCACCCAAACTAAGTCTAGTATCGGTCGTTTACCGAATCACCGGGCTTCTTTAAAGGGTCTTGGTTTACGTCGTATTGGTCACACTGTCGAAGTTGAAGATACACCTTCAGTTCGCGGTATGATCAACGCCGTTTACTACATGGTTAAAGTGGAGGAGTAACAGATGTTATTAAACACTCTATCTCCAGCACCAGGTGCTAAGAAAGATAAACGCCGTGTAGGCCGTGGTATCGGTTCTGGCTTAGGTAAGACTGCTGGCCGTGGCCACAAAGGTCTTAAATCACGTTCTGGCGGCAGTGTTCGTCCAGGCTTCGAAGGCGGTCAAATGCCTTTGAAACAACGTTTACCTAAGTTCGGTTTTACTTCTCAGAAATCTTTGGTTTCTTCTGAAGTCCGTTTACACGAACTAGCTGCTGTTAATGGCGACGTAGTAGATTTAGCTTCTTTAATGGAAGCGAACATCATCTCTCGTACCGTTAAGTTCGCAAAAGTTGTACTGTCTGGTGAGATTACTCGTCCAGTAACAGTAAAAGGCTTACGCGTAACTAAAGGTGCGCGTGCAGCGATCGAAGCCGCCGGTGGTAAAGTCGAAGAATAATAAGGATAGTACGCGATGGCTAAACCAGGTTCGGACTCAAGAGCAGCAAAAGGCGGATTCAGCGAGCTGAAATCTCGTCTGTTGTTTGTGCTCTTAGCCATAATCGTTTTTCGGTTAGGCTCATTTGTGCCAATTCCTGGAATTGACGCCACCGTGCTAGCTCAGTTATTCGAGCAACAAAAAGGTACCATCGTTGAAATGTTTAACATGTTCAGCGGTGGTGCTCTTGAGCGTGCGTCTGTATTTGCGCTAGGCATTATGCCTTATATCTCTGCCTCTATCATTGTTCAGTTATTAACGGTAATGCATCCGGCAATGGCTGAATTAAAGAAAGAAGGTGAAGCAGGTAAGCGTAAAATTAATCAGTACACGCGCTACGGTACTTTAGGTTTAGCGATACTACAGTCCATTGGTATAGCCACAGGCCTGCCAAATATGATGCCAGGATTAGTCATTAACCCAGGTTTTGCATTTTACTTTACCGCGGTGATCAGCTTGGTTACCGGTACCATGTTCTTAATGTGGTTAGGTGAGCAAATTACAGAGCGCGGCATTGGTAATGGTATTTCGTTGCTAATTTTTACCGGTATTGTTGCTGGCTTCCCGTCTGCCATTGGTCAGACGATTGAGCAAGCGCGTCAGGGCGATTTGCACTTTTTACTATTAGTAGCTATTGGCGTGATTGTTGTTGCGATTACCTGGTTTGTGGTGTTCTTTGAACGCGGCCAGCGTCGTATCGTGGTTAACTACGCAAAGCGTCAGCAGGGCCGTCAGGTGTTTGCCGCGCAGAGCAGCCATTTACCGTTAAAGGTTAATATGGCCGGTGTTATTCCACCGATATTCGCGTCTAGCATTATTCTGTTCCCTGGTACAATTGCCAGTTGGTTCGGTACAGGTGAAGGTATGGTAGCCAATTTCTTACAGGAATTGTCGCTAACATTATCTCCAGGACAACCGCTGTATATGATGTTATACTCGGCGGCTATCATTTTCTTCTGTTTCTTTTATACTGCGTTGGTATTTAACCCACGTGATACAGCAGATAACTTGAAGAAATCTGGTGCTTTTATCCCTGGTATTCGTCCTGGCGAGCAGACATCAAAATACATTGATAAAGTAATGACACGTTTGACCCTAGCCGGCGCGTTGTACATTACCTTTATTTGTTTGGTTCCTGAGTTCATGATGGTAGCGTGGAACGTACAGTTCTACTTCGGCGGTACATCTTTACTGATTATCGTTGTTGTTATCATGGATTTCATGGCACAGGTACAGACACATCTGATGTCACATCAGTATGATTCTGTGCTGAAAAAGGCAAATCTTAAAGGCATAGGCCGTTAAGATAGTTTGCGGAGTTAAGTTATGAAAGTACGAGCTTCCGTTAAGAAGATCTGCCGTAACTGCAAAGTGATCAAACGTAATAACGTAGTTCGCGTAATTTGCAGTGAGCCAAAGCATAAACAGCGCCAAGGCTAATAGCAGAAAAACGATAAGGCGGGCTGAACTTTAAGTTTAGCCCCTTTATTGTTTGCAATATAAGCGCCATTTGAGTATCCTTACGGGCTTTTCAAATTGGCACCTTTTAATTTCAGATAGGAGAACGTTAGTGGCCCGTATCGCTGGCATTAACATCCCCGATAATAAACATGCAGTGATCTCACTGACTTATGTTTATGGTATCGGTAAGACCCGCGCTAAATCAATTTTAGCGGCAGTGGGTATTGAAGAGAATACTAAAATCGCGTCTTTATCAGACTCGCAATTAGATACTCTACGTGACGAAGTTGCAAAGTATACCGTCGAAGGTGACTTGCGTCGTGAAATCACATTAAACATTAAGCGTTTAATGGACCTTGGTTGCTACCGTGGCTTACGTCACCGTCGTAGTCTGCCGGTCCGTGGTCAGCGCACTAAGACTAATGCGCGTACCCGTAAGGGCCCACGTAAAGCGATTAAGAAATAAGGTGATTCAACATGGCTAAAGCACCAGTTCGTACTCGTAAGCGGGTAAAAAAACAAGTTTCAGACGGTATGGCTCATATCCATGCTTCTTTCAACAACACCATCGTGACGATTACTGATCGTCAGGGCAATGCATTGTGTTGGGCAACCGCAGGCGGTTCAGGTTTCCGTGGTTCACGTAAATCTACTCCGTTCGCAGCTCAAGTAGCAGCAGAGCGTGCAGGTACAGCTGCACTGGAATATGGTCTGAAAAACCTTGAAGTGTTTGTGAATGGCCCAGGCCCAGGCCGCGAATCAGCGATTCGTGCTCTGAATGCCGCTGGTTACAAGATCACAAATATCACCGACGTGACGCCTATCCCACATAACGGATGTCGTCCACCTAAAAAACGTCGCGTGTAATTACAGCGCTTCACGGATTATTGGAGAAAGAAGATGGCAAGATATTTGGGTCCAAAGCTCAAACTAAGTCGTCGCGAAGGTACAGATCTGTTCCTGAAGAGCGGCGTAAGAGCAATCGATTCAAAGTGTAACTTAACTACAGCTCCTGGTCAGCACGGCGCACGTCGCGGTCGCTTATCGGACTACGGTTTACAGTTACGCGAGAAGCAAAAAGTACGTCGTATGTATGGCGTGCTTGAGAAGCAGTTCCGTAATTACTACAAAGAAGCTGCTCGTTTGAAAGGTAATACAGGTGAGAACCTGTTAGCGTTGTTAGAGTCACGCTTAGACAACGTAGTTTACCGTATGGGTCTGGCCAGCACACGTGCTGAAGCCCGTCAGCTTGTGAGCCACAAAGCTATTATGATTAATGGCCAAGTGTTAAACATTCCATCATACAAAGTATTACCTGAACAAGTTATCTCTGTTCGTGAAAAAGCTAAAAAGCAAGCCCGTATCGGTGCTGCGCTTGAAGTAGCCGCACAACGTGAGAAACCAACTTGGATCGAAGTTGACAACACGAAACTGGAAGGTGTTTTCAAACGCACTCCTGAGCGTTCAGATTTGTCAGCTGACATCAACGAACAGTTAATCGTCGAGCTTTACTCTAAGTAAAGCTAATTGTTAAGAGAGGATATATGCAGGGTTCTGTCACCGAATTCCTTAAGCCGAGATTAGTTGGTATCGAAAGGATCAACCCAACTCGTGCCAAAGTTACTTTGGAACCATTAGAGCGCGGTTTCGGGCATACCTTGGGCAACGCGTTACGTCGTATTCTGTTATCGTCTATGCCAGGTTGTGCTGTGACTGAAGTAGAAATAGACGGCGTTCTTCATGAGTACAGTGCCAAAGAAGGTGTTCAGGAAGATATCATTGATATTCTCCTAAACCTGAAAGGCCTTGCCGTTCGCCTGGAAGACAAAGATGAAGTCTCCCTGACTTTAACGAAGAAAGGTGCTGGCCCTGTAACTGCTGGAGATATCCAGCGTGGCGACGGTGTGGTTATTGTTAACCCTGAGCACGTTATTTGTAATTTGACTGGCGAGACTGAATTCAGTATGCGTCTGAAAATTGAACGTGGTCGCGGTTATGTGCCTGCATCAGCTCGTTTGTCCTCAGATGATGACGAACGTCCGATTGGTCGCTTATTACTTGACGCATCTTTCAGCCCAGTTGAGCGTATTGCTTATACTGTTGAAGCAGCACGGGTAGAACAGCGTACTGATTTGGATAAACTGGTTATCGATATGGAAACCAACGGCACTGTTGAGCCGGAGGAAGCCATTCGTCGCGCAGCAACAATTTTAGCTGAACAGCTAGAGTTCTTCGTAGAATTGCGTGATAAGAGTGAGCCTGAAAAACGTGAAGAGAAACCGGAGTTTGATCCGATTCTGTTACGTCCAGTCGATGATTTAGAGCTAACAGTTCGTTCTGCAAACTGCCTGAAGGCAGAGCAGATTCAGTACATTGGTGATCTGGTACAGCGTACCGAGGTTGAGCTACTTAAAACGCCTAACCTGGGTAAGAAGTCCCTTACCGAAATCAAAGACGTGTTGGCATCACGCGGTTTATCCTTAGGCATGCGCCTGGAAAACTGGCCGCCAGCTAGTTTGGTAAATAAAGACTAACCAGATACCAGTTCCTGGTTTAGTGAGAAGGAATAGATCATGCGCCATCGCAAGAGTGGTCGTCAATTAAATCGGAACAGCAGCCACCGTACTGCAATGTTCCGCAACATGGCAAGCTCGTTGGTGAAGCACGAAATCATCAAAACGACTTTGCCAAAAGCTAAAGAGTTACGTCGTGTGATCGAGCCATTGATCACATTGGCAAAGAATGACAGCGTTGCAAACCGTCGTCTGGCTTTTGCCCGTACTCGTGATAAAGAAGTTGTAGGTTTATTGTTCAACGTTTTAGGCCCGCGTTACAACGCGCGTCCAGGTGGTTACACTCGCATCATGAAGTGTGGCTTCCGTACTGGTGACAACGCACCTATGGCTTACATTGAATTAGTTGATCGTCCAGAAATGGACGCAGCAATGCCAGTTGAAGAAACTGCTGCTGAATAATCACTTGTTCTTCTAAAAACCGGGCTTTATGCCCGGTTTTTTTATATCCAAATTTTATTGTTGTATGCTATTTATACAAGCGCTTATTATTAATGCTAAGTGTTGCCTGATGATAAACATTGAAGAATTAAGGTCTGCCGAATTGAAAATTTTCTCTTATATATTTTTAACGGCTGCAATGATTCCGAACATTGCATTTCTAGTTCAGACGTTTGCCAGCATTTTACCGCAGCAGCGAGTTGTCAGTCTTTGTTACCGTTGCTCGAGCAAAACCAACAGAGATTAACATTGCTCGATAGGGTATTCGCCGACAGTCAATCCTATAAACTGCAGATCATTTTCACGCGAATAGAATCACCTATGATTGAGGGGGAATTACCAAAGTTACATTATTATCATTATGGGGTTCAGCCTGACCGTTATTTTTATCCTGCGAGTACAGTGAAACTGCCTTTAGTTGCTTTAGCCATGCAATGGTTGAATGAACAAACTGCAGCCGGTATAACCTTAGACACGACGATGTTGACTGACGTGCTGCACCCTTCGCAATCTTCAGCTTACACAGATGTTACTAGTGATTCTGGATTACCCAGTGTAGGGCACTACATTAAAAAAATCTTACTCGTGAGTGATAATGACAGTAGTAATCGTTTATACGAATTAATGGGCCAGCAGTATATTAACCAACAACTGCATGCTAAAGGTTTAACATCAACTGTCATTAATCATCGTTTAAGTGTGCCATTTACTGACGATGACAATCGCTTTTTCAATCCGATCCGTTTTATAGATACTGCTGGTAAAACCTTATTAGCTATACCTCAGCGTCAAGTTGCAGTTTCCTATCGAAACACAGATCAACCCAAACTCGGCTTTGCTTATTTTCAGCATGGTCAGTTGGTCAACCAGCCTATGGATTTTACATTAAAGAACCGTCAATCCTTATTAGACCTTGATGGCGTAGTAAAGCGTCTTGTTATGCCAGAGTTGTTCCCAGAAGAGCAGCGCTTTAATATCACTGATCCGCAGCGTCAATTTATTTTACGTTATATGCGAATGCTGCCTCGGCAAAGTGAATATCCTAAATATTCAGAAGAGCAGTATACTGATACCTATGTGAAGTACTTATTAAAAGGGGATGAACAGCTACGCTTACCCGAGTACATTCACTACCACAATAAAAATGGACAAGCGTATGGCCATGTTATTGATGCTGCCTTTATTAATGATACCAAACATGACGTTTCGTATTTCCTTTCTGCCATTATCTATACCAATGCTAATCAGATCCTAAATGATGATATCTATGAAACCGAAACGCTAGGCCAGCCCTTTTTGCGTGAATTAGGTCATTTATTGTATCAACAAGAGTTAGATGCCCAGCAAGCAACTAATGATACAAGTAATAAATAGCTAATCCCGATACTAACTATACGTTCATTACGGTGTTTTATACCCTAGATCGTCCAATAAACCATCGGATCGTTTAAAAAACACCCGAACGATCCTTTTTTACTAAAAAAGATCTTGAACATGTTTTTCAGATCTCTATAATGCGCATCCACAGACAGGGACAACGGCAACGACATCCGGTCTGTGAAGCGAAAGCTAACTGAGGCAAACGCCTCGCTCTGAATGCAGAGCACGCTCTTTAACAATTCGCAATCAATT